>JAITVU010000411.1 GCA_031285645.1 Oscillospiraceae bacterium
AAAAAATGACGGGCGCCTGTGCCGCCCGCCGGGCAAAGGAATGATATAATGAAACATTTACTCAAACTGCTGGACCTCTCCGGCGAGGAGATCACGGAGCTCCTCAATCAGGCGGACCAGCTCAAATACGAGCTCAAACACGGCATTGCCCACCCCCATCTCAAAGGGAAGACTCTGGGCATGATCTTCCAAAAGGCCTCCACGCGCACAAGGGTCTCGTTCGAAACGGGCATGGTGCAGCTCGGCGGGTACCCGCTCGTGCTCAATGCCAGCGAGCTCCAGATCGGGCGCGGCGAGCCTGTCCAGGATACGGCGCGCGTGCTCTCGCGCTACATCGACGGCATCATGATCCGCACTTACGGGCAGGATGAGGTCGAGGCGCTCGCTGAGTACGGCTCCATCCCCGTGATTAACGGCCTGACCGATTTTGAGCATCCCTGCCAGGTGCTTGCCGACCTCATGACCATACGGGAATATAAGGGCAACCTCGAAGGCCTTAAAATGTGTTATATCGGGGACGGCAACAACATGGCCAATTCCCTGATTGTCGGCGGCCTCAAGATGGGTATGACCGTCGCGGTGGCGACGCTGCCGGAGTATAAACCCGATCCCGCTATCCTCACATTCGCCGCCGGTTACGGCGATGCCTTCACACTGACCGGTGATATTGCCGCGGCCGCAGCCGGCGCCGACGTCGTGCTCACGGATGTCTGGGCGTCCATGGGCCAGGAGGGTGAGGCGGAGAAACGCAAAGCCGCCTTCGCCGGGTACCAGGTCAACGCCGTGCTGATGGCCAACGCCAAACCTGACGCCATGGTGCTGCACTGCCTGCCCGCCCACCGCGGTGAGGAGATCGACGCCGAGACGTTCGAGGCGCACGCCGCCGAGATTTTTGACGAGGCCGAAAACCGTCTGCACGCGCAAAAAGCCGTGATGGTCGCGCTGATGAAATAGTAAAGCGCGCCCCCTCGGCGGACAAAATTGAAACGGTGATCCGGCGCAGGCGCTGCGCACCTGCAAAGAGACCCCCTATTCAGCCAATTCCTCACTCTCATAAAGAACAGGCGGTCCTGCTTAAACGGGACCGCCTGTTCTTATACTGTATGGGTTTAAAATTGCATGTTATTTTAATTTTCGGCAAAAATTGTGCGCAGCGAAGCATATCGGCGGAAAAAGCTCGCTGTGGCTTAAAACCGGTATGGTTTTAGCCCTATATAGCAATATAATCAATAGGCATCTATATTTTATGGTTGTGCATAGGCCGCCGGAAAACGGCCGCAAACCGAAAGCCCCGCCTTGTAGGCGGGGCCGTGTTTAAATGTTACAGGATGATGCAGACAAGGCCGCTGCATCCTTCGTTGATGATGCGCTCAATGGTTTCCTGCAGCTTCATCCTGGCGTCGGAAGGCATGCGGTACAGCTTGTTGTGCAGCCCCTCGTTGACAAGCTCGTGCAGGGATTTGCCAAAGATATTGGAGGACCAGATCTTTTCCGGGTTCTCTTCAAAATCATCGAGGAGGAACATAACAAGTTCTTCGGACTGTTTCTCGCTGCCCACAATGGGGGAGACCTCCGTGGTTATATCGGCGCGCATCATGTGTATGGACGGCGCCGATGCCCTGAGCTTAACGCCGTAGCGCCCGCCCTGGTGCACAATCTCGGGCTCCTCGAGCGTGAGCTCGTCGAGCCCCGGCATCACGATGCCGTAGCCGGTCGCGGCGACTTCCTCAAGGGCGCCCTTGATTTTGTCGTATTCCTTCTTGATGGCGGCGAGCTCCATGAGGCAGGGCAACAGTCCCGATTCACCCTCTATTTCCAGGCCCGTCGCCTCGCCGAGCACCTTGTAGAGCAGCTCGCTTGGAATCACAACGGAGAGCTTGACGCTGCCCTGGCCGAGGTCGATGTCGTCGATGCGGTGCCCCTGTATGTTTTCGCAGTCGCCCAAACACTCGAAATTCGGGGCGATTTCGGAAATATGCGAGATGGACTTCGCCGCGTTCTGCACACTGCCAAAGACGTCTTTTTTAAGCCAGTGGTCCTTATCCAGCGCGACCAGCCAGCCCGGCACATCGACGCACACTTCCTTGACCGGGAACTGGTAAAGAATCTTGGCCAGGATGTCGCGTATGTCCGCCTCGGTGAGGTCCAGGCAGTTTGTGGGGACGACCGGCACGCCGTATTTGTTTTCCATCTCCGCCGCCGTCTCGCGGGCGGATTCGCTCCTGGGGTTGACGCAGTTGAGCAGAACGGCGAATGGTTTATCGATTTCCTTAAGCTCGTTGATCACGCGGTCCTCGACCTCTTCGTACTCGCCGCGCGGGATGTCGCTGATTGAGCCGTCCGTCGTGATGACAAGGCCGATGGAGCTGTGATCTGTAATGACCTTTTGCGTGCCGATTTCCGCCGCCATGTTAAAGGGGATTTCCTTGTCGTACCAGGGCGTGACCACCATGCGGGGCTGTTCGTTTTCTATGTAGCCGATCGAGCTGGGCAGGATATAGCCCACGCAGTCAATCATGCGCACATTCATGGAGGCATTTTCATCCAGTTTGATATGCACGGCCTCTTCGGGAATAAACTTGGGTTCCGTCGTCATGATGGTTTTGCCGGCTGAGGACTGGGGCAGCTCGTCAATGGCGCGCTCCCTGGCAAAGTCGCCCTCTATATTGGGGATGACGAGCGTCTCCATGAATTTTTTGATAAAAGTGGATTTGCCCGAACGAACCGGCCCCACCACGCCGATATAGATATTGCCGTCCGTGCGTTTGGCAATATCCTGGTATATACTGCGGTTTTCCATACCTGTAAAAACTCCTTTCGGTGTTTGCGTTTTTAATAAATTTTTAAGGGGTGGTACGCGTCAACCGCAGTATGGTCTCCGCGCACACCGCAAAACGCCTGCGGCGCTTTGCGCGCGTTAATCCGATATCGGGATCATCAGCATTTTCTTCTGGGGCAGAACATCATTTTCGAGTGTGTTTTCTTCCCAGATGCCGCCCGGCGCGGTGTTGTAGTGTTTGGCGATATTCCACACGCTCTCGCCGGCGTCGGCGTAATAGAGGATAAGCTTGTTTTTCTGTTTGATTTTGGGCGCATCCTCTTTGAGTGTGATGTCCCCGATGGAGTTGTGCATAATGTTGCAGTACAGGCAGCCGCCCAGCAGCACTTCGCAGCGGATATCGATTTTTTCCTTGCCCTGCAGGCTGTAATCGCAGGAGAGGATATCGCTTGTGGGATCGAAGCGGATGCCGCCGCCGGAGCAAGGCACGTTGACTTTATGGACCAGTTCGGTGGGCTGCTCAAAGTACTGGCACTCGCCGTCGAGCATCTTGGCGAATAAACTGACTATGATGCGTATGGTTGCGACGAGGCTATGGTCTTCAAAGCCCCAGCTCACATTGTCCACCTCACACCAGGCGTCCAAAACCGAATCGATCTCCTCGGGCAGATCCATATCGGATTTATGCAGGATGTTTTCGCGAATCACATCCACAAGGCGCATAAAGGAGACCGGCCGGATTTGGCTGTTTGATTCAAAATCAGTCGAATAGCAGTCGCTGGCCACAGGGATTTCCTTGTGCTGGTGCGCCGTGATTCCGGCCCTGATCTTGGCGTCGAGCGTAAAGGCCTTGTATTCGCCCGCCTCATCGGCTTTGGGCATAATGTCGCAGTTCGCCACATAAACCTGGATATCGCAGACGCAGTTTTCGTCCACGCCGTCGCAGTCCAGGATCTGGCTGATCGGCAGGTTGTACTTCATGATCTCGAGTTCCTCGCTCTCGACCGGCTGGTAGGAGATGTGCAGCAGCATTTCCGCTTTGAGCACCACTTTGCCCGAAACCATTTTGTGATCGACCACATTTACCTTGCAGTCCGAGCGGACAATGTTTCCGATTGCAGGTTTGCCATAGCCGCACTCCAGCTCTTCCTGGATGGGGAAGGTACTGTCATGCTGGCCGACGATCTCCGTCGCGTCGACAATGTCGCGCCGCAGTTGGAGTCCCGCGCCGTTGGCATCGGAAATAACATTTTCCTCTTTGCTTGTCGTCACCTTGACGGAAAGCGTGATCGCGCCGCGAATGTCGATGCGGCGCTGGTTGACGGCGCGGCAATTGACATAGTCGGTTTTGGGCACGACCGTCACCACGGGGAACTGGGGGGCCTCTTTGAGGTCAACCGTTTTGCCGAAGGGAATCTTGTATTCGGTATGCCGGATGGCGCAGCCGCCGGAGGTATAGTATACATGGGCCACCGCCACACCTTCAATTGTGAGCCGGTCCCCGTTAAGCGTTGTGGAGCCGATATTGGTTGTCAGCGCGCATTTGAGGACCTTGACTATATCCGGGCAGTAATCCGGAAGAAGCGCGTCGCATTCAACAGGCTGTTCCATATCGCCGTCGTATACCACTTCATTGATGGTGATTGATTGTCTTTGCAAATTAAGTTCCATAAGGACTACCTCACCTCTTATAATTTCTAAGACAAATATATTCGGATCAGCATGAGGATATTACAAAAAAGGCCGTTGCTTGCCCATTTTTATGGAAAAGCTTTGTGAAAAAGCGCGCAAAAGGGGGAAAGGCATGTCCTTTTCGGGAAAATAACCTCCCTGATATGGACGGCGCATATCCGGCGGACGGATCCAATTTAATATCCGCCGGTTTAACGCGTGAAAAACGGCAAACCCCGCGCGAGGGATTTTTCGCGCGGGGTTTGGCCGGACACAATGTCTTTTAATTATGTATTGTCTTTTTTAATCTTGAAGATTAGGCGTATAATCGGCGCCAGAATTCTTGGACTTTTTATCACTACCACTTTCATAACACATATGATTTGCAGGCCCCACAGCCTGTAAACCACGCCTCCTTTCAAAAAAATTGCATATTTCATGCGCGGCCGATAAGCGAGCTGACACTGGGTTTTGAATTAGGCCGTTAAGCTCGCCGGAAAATGCTTAGACCAATTTTCATTAGAAAATAGACAAAAAATCGAACAAAAGCTTATGATTATGAGGTTTTGCGAAGGCTTGTTGTCCTCATTTTCATGAAAAATTGGTATTATCATCTTGAAAATAAGCATTTTACCGTTTATCAGCCCGGCGCCTGCCGGACTATATGTCTGTGACTTCGCTCGATGGTTGCCGTTTTACCGGCTCAACGATTGGCCCGTTAACCGGGACCCGGTTAAACATGTCAATGCGATAAATCAACAGCAGCTTGTTACGCCGATATAAATAATAAGGAGCGCGGCGATAAACAGCGTGAGCTTTACCGAACAGCACATGGCGATGCACAGTCCGATTCCAAATGCGATCGCCACCGCCGATACGCCGCCCCGTCCCCTTTTGTAGCGTCTGTTTCGACTCATTAATGTTCGCTCCATTCTTGGCGGCAAAGATATAAGAATGTAATATGTATCGAGTCCAGTTGCATCAATACAACCCAGTATACGCAAAAGCTGTGTTTTTTGTTAATAGCATTGCGATTCAGCCGTATTCAGGGTTGACGGCAATGACCGGCGGCGGTGCTTTACATAGTCATTGCGGTTTGAAATTGACCATTGTTTTAAACCGCAATGGCCTAATGTGACTTCGACCGTTGTTTTATGTTTTATGGGCTGTTTTACCAGTGCTCGCCATGGTGAGGCGAGGCCTTTAGCAAGCCTCGCTGCACAGCAGTGCCTTGTTCCTCGAAAGTTAATCAGTTTTTGATCAGTAAACAGACAGAACGGCGAGGAAGATTCCTCGCCGTTCTGTTTGTGCTGCACCAGGTTCCATAAAAAGCGTTTTAACGCTATGAAAGCTTTGATTCGCTGACATAGTAAGTGTCCGTCAGCTTTAACCCCTGCCCGCCTGTGCCGAGAAAATTGAGGTCTTTGTCGTAAATAAAGGTATTGGCGGGCAAGTCAAACGAAACCTTGCCTTTGACAGAAATCGCAGTAAGATGGTAAACATCTGTGATGGCCGCATATTTTTCCATAACGGTTTTATCTTTGGCTGTCTGTTTCTTATCGATTCGGGCATAAAGCTTATCGTTGTACTCCACTTGGGTTAGAATACTGACACCGCCGCCCAGATCGAGTGTAACGGCGTTGTTTTCCTGTACATCAACCCCCTCGGCGTAAAGGCCGGCGCCGAGCTGGACCGTTTTGCTGTCCCTGTCGATGCGGACCCGGCGATTCGAAATGGCGCCGCTTACCGTAAATTTGGAATTTTCCAACAGAACCCCGCCCACCTCAATACCGGCGGTGAGGGAGAATTTCTGCTGATCGAGAAAATCATAATAATCATGCATTACAAGGAGAATGCCGAAATCGTCGTCCCGCTCGGCGAGCTCCAGCTTTTTAATCGCGGCGAAATCGCGGTCGTCATCCCGCCACACGGCCATTTCGAGCATTTGCGCGGTTTTTAAAGTGAGGGGCGGCGCGCCGTATGAGTCGTTCCACTGAAAATCCTTACTGCGCAGCGGGACAAAAATTTCCGTGCCCGGCCACAAAGTCCCTGTATTGAGCAGATAATCCACGCCGTTCTTAAATGTGCGCTTCTGCATGCCCGGAATAAGAATATACCCTTTAGCCGTGCCGAAAGTCTTGCTGGTATCGGTGATTTCCACCGGCATATCCAGCGCCGCAGCCGGAAGAGCAAATGTTACGGCCATTAACAGAGCCAGAATGACAAAGCATAGTTTACGTATCTTCATATCGCAAGCCTCGTTTCCATTAAAAGCGGATGGTATAAGCGTTTAAATTCATCATTAATTATATAGCAGCGCGCCGGACTAGTCAATGACATACTTTTCTATTACGCCGTTATGCGGGGCATGATCACCTGTTATTATTTTAGGCCGGTCCATCCGTTAATATGACAGCATGGCCGCAAAACCCTGAAAAACTTAAAATACCGCCTGTCCCGGGGGCAGGCGGTATTTTATATTCGCTTATTTATCTGGCGTTTTTATTTGCACGAGGTCTCCTGCTTTTTTTGCCTGTCAGCACAAGAAGGGCTGAAACACCCGCCGAAACGATCAGCAGCGTGGTCACCTGCGGCGCGAAAGAATCGCCCGTGAGAGGATTGTCGGCGCTGACGTTGGCCGCGTTGATGGCGAGACCTGTATTGACATTGTCGTTGATATAGGAAGTCTGACCGGCCGATGCGCTTTGCTGTGTCCCGGTTCCGGTGGGAGTTGTCGACGCGGCCGATGTCTGCGACGATTCGTCCGCGCTGTCCGTGGATGATGTGGCGTAGCCTGTATACAGGATGTTTTCCGTCTCGTCGTCCACGTCTTTCAGTAAAGCCGTACTGGAAAGCACATAATTCCCGAGTGTGCGTGTTTTAAGGGAGAGGATGTTCTTCTTGCCGTCAAACGAAACTGAGCGCTCATCGAGTGCCGTCAGGCGGTCGCCGACGATTTCATAGGCGAAAACCTGGGCGCTGTTGCTTTTCTTGGGCGTGAATTTTGAGCGTGTGATGGGGATTTGCAGCGTGCCTGTGGAGGCAAAGGTGTCGCGGTCCCCCTGAAAATTGTAAAATTC
>JAITVU010000191.1 GCA_031285645.1 Oscillospiraceae bacterium
TCAGGTCGGCCATCTTGATCGTTGACAGTCGGTGGGCAATCAGAAACGATGTCCTGCCCTTAAGGATATTTGAAATCGCGTTTTGAATCAGGCGTTCGGTCTCGGTATCAATCGACGACGTCGCCTCGTCCAACACAAAGATGCGCGGGTCGGCCAAAACAGCTCTCGCGAATGAAATAAGCTGCTTTTCGCCCGTCGAGAGCCTGTCGCCCCCTTCACCGACATCACTGTCAAGCCCGTCCGGCAGCTTCTCAATGACCTTGTCGGCGGAGACGAGCGTCGCGGCTGCCATGATGTCAGCGTCAGTGGCGTCCAGCTTGCCATACCGTATGTTTTCACGAATATTGCCCGAGAAAAGATGCGGGCTCTGGAGCACATAGCCGATATTTGAGTGCAGCCACAACTGCGAGCGCTCCTTATAGTCCCTGTTGTCAATGAGCACGCGCCCCTGAGTAGGCTCGAAAAATCGGCATACAAGATTAACAAGGGTCGACTTGCCCGCGCCCGTCTCGCCGACAATGGCCACGCATGTCCCCGCCGGGACATCCAGATTAAAGTGCTCGAGCACATTTTCATTCCCGTCGGGATACATAAAAGTCACATCGTCAAATCGGACATGCCCGCTGAGTTCCTCCCAGTTTTCGCGTTTTGGATTGAAGCTGTCGCCATATTTTGCGACGACCTCAGGCGTGTCGACGATTTCAGGCTCACGCTCCAGAAGTGAAGTCACGCGCTCAATATTCGCCTGTGTCGCCACCGCCTCGGAAAAAATGCGCGCCATGTTCTGTATGGGCTCAAAAATGCCGATGGCATACGAAATCATGGCCGACAATGTGCCGAATTTCATACTGCCGTCAAGCACAAAGCCGCTGCCGTTGACCAAAATCAGCGCAACACCGATAACCCCGAAAAAAAGGATAATGGGCATATACACAGCCCCAAGGCTCGCTGCCCGCACAGACGCGCGGTACATTTTCCCCGTCAGGTCCCCGAACTCCCGGCTGTTGATATCCTCGATGACAAGCGTTTTAGATGTTCTCGCTCCGTTAATGCCCTCGTTGAATGCCCCAGTGATCAGGGAATTCGTTTGGCGCACTTTACGATTGTAGCGCAGGATGCGATTCTGAAACCACGACGTAATCAAAGCGATGACAGGCATCATCAATACCAGGATGATCCCGAGCCGCCAATCAAGCGCCAGCATGGCGATCACAACGAAAACAACGTAGGAGAGGCCCCACATCACATCGACGATACCCCACGCCACTAGCTCGCCGATACGTCCCGTGTCCGACATAACCCTGGCGATGATGTAGCCCACCGGGGTCGTGTTGTAATAAGACAGAGACAACGTCTGCAGGTGATCGAACAAAGCCTTCTTGAGATCCCTTGCGAAGCTCATCTCAACACGCAGGGCTTTGCGCGTGAACACAATCGTGCCCACGGATGTCAGGATTGAGACAATCGCGCCGATAATCACCACCGGCGCAAGGCCTTCCGTTGTTTTAGGGACGATAAAGCGGTCGATGATGTATTTCTGGAATAGCGGGATTACGACGTCCGTGACGGAAAGAAGGAGCATTAATATGGTGATGACGATCATTTGTTTTTTTAAGGGTCTGAAGAACGGCAGCATCTTCGCCCAGACTTTGAGGCTGAACGGTTTATTATACTGTTCTTCTTCAATATAGTTCATGGAATTTTAGCCTCCTTTCACACCCGCAGCGTTAACGGCGGGCGCACAGGTATCCGAATAAAGGATCGGCGCCGGTAAAAATTCAGCTTGACGCCACCCGCCGCCGCAAATCCACCGCGCTTTTTCAAAAGCGCGGCACCAATGCGCAACCGCGCATTGGCTTTGGCGGCTTGCCGCCAAAGGGATTTGCGGCATTGAGGTCATGCCAAAACCACAGCACCGTTTAACTGCTGGTTCACTTGAAAACTGAATATGCACATCCCGCTACGAACCCGAGGCCACCTCGTCTTCGACAATGCTTTCCTGCATATCGTGAACGCGCCTGTAAACACCGTTTTTCGCCATCAGTTCACCATGCGTCCCCATTTCGAGTATTTTACCCGAATCCAGAACAATGATTTTGTCCGCCTGGGACAAAGACGTCACACGATAGGCGATAATGATAGTCGTCACGCCGCTCGTGCGGTCTTTAAGCGCCTCGCGGATGCGCGCGTCGGTCTGGGTATCCACTGCTGAGAGCGAGTCATCAAAAATCATGATCGGCGGGTTTTTTATAAGCGTGCGCGCGATGGCGACACGCTGTTTCTGCCCGCCCGACAAGGTTACGCCGCGCTCCCCGACAATGGTGTCGTAGCCTTCCGCGAACTGCTCAATGGCATCGTCCACGCAGGAAATACGCGCCGCGCCCCTGACCTCCTCCATGGTGTGGGTCCTTGAGAGCGCCGCGATATTCTCTTTGATCGACCGCGAATAGAGAAAGGGCTCCTGCAGCACAATGCCCACGTTTTGGCGCAGCCACTTGCGTTTATATTTCTCAATATCCACGCCGCCGACTGTAATCGTACCGCCGCCCTCTTCAAGGTCATAAAGGCGGCACAATAAATGGGCAATCGTCGTCTTACCCGATCCCGTGCTGCCGAGAACGCCGAGGACCGTCCCCTTCTTAACCTCAAAAGACACATTGTCCAGCACCTTTTGATTGTCGTAAGAAAACGAGACATGATCGAACACAATATCGCCGTCCAAGGGGCTCTCGAGCGCTTCGGGCGCGTCCGACTCCGGTTCGGCGTGCAGGATATCCTGCAACCGCGCGATGGACACCTTTGTTTTGCTCGCCTCGGATAAAATACGGCCGAGGCCGCGCACCGGCCAGATCGTCAGGGAATTGTAGATCAGAAAAACCATAAAGCCGCCCACCGTGATATTGCCTTGGACAGCCTGGAACGCGCCCGTGATGCAAATAGCGATCATCT
>JAITVU010000129.1 GCA_031285645.1 Oscillospiraceae bacterium
GATATGACGAGGACCGAAATCCCGGTCGAGAGCGCGAACTCCGCGCCGTAGCCCAAAATGAGCCATATCACGGTGGCGACTACGGCGATGGCGATCACAATGGGTACAAACACGCTGCTGATCCGGTCGGCCAGCTTGGCGATCGGCGCTTTTGAGGACGTCGCCTCATCCACGAGCTTAACAATCTGCGCGAGCGTGGTATCGTCCCCCACGCGCGTCGCCCTCATTTTAAAATATCCGGCTTTGTTAATGGTCGCGCCCGTCACACGATCCCCCGCGTGCTTTTCGACCGGAAGGCTTTCGCCGGTCAGGGCGGACTCATCCAGTGTGCCGACGCCCTCCACAAGGACGCCGTCAACCGCAACGCTCTCCCCGGCCTTGACGATGAGGATGTCGCCCGCCTGAACCTGTTCCGCCGGGATCACGCTCTCAGCGCCGTCCCGTTCCACCGTCGCCATTTTCGGCGCCAGATTCATCAGCTTTGTGATCGCCTCGGACGTGCGCCCCTTCGCGCGGGCTTCAAAAAACTTGCCGAGCGTGATCAGGGCTAAAATGACGCCCGCGGACTCAAAGTAGAGATCCATGCCGTATTGGTGAACCATGTCCATATCGCCATGGCCGAATCCGTACGCGATTTTGTAGATGGCGAAAATGCCGTATACAGTAGCGGCCGATGAACCGATCGCGATGAGAGAATCCATATTGGGCGCGCCCTGAAATAGCGTGCGGTACCCGACTTTATAATACTGGAAATTCACGTAAATAATGGGCAGCAGCAGCAAAAACTGCGTGAAGGCGAAAATAAGGGTGTTGGGCATGCCGAGCACTATGCCCGGCAGAGGCCAGCCAAACATATGCCCCATTGAAAGGTAAAACAGCGGGATCGCGAAAGCCATGGAGGCGATCACACGGGTGCGCATATTTTTAAGCTCCGCCGCGGTTGTATCGGTCGCCGGTTTTGGGCCGCCCGCTTTGGCGTCATCTGCGGAAACAGCGCCGTAACCGGCCTTTTCCACCGCGGCTTTGATGTCTCCGGGGCCTAAAACGCCCTCGTCATAGTAGACGCTCATGCTGTTTTTTAGCAGGTTTACGGCGACATCCTCAACACCCCGGAGCGCCGCGACGCTTTTTTCAACGCGCGCGGCGCAGGCGGAACAGGTCATGCCCGTAATGGCGTAATTCTCTTTTGTCATATCAATGCTCCTCATTAAAGGCTTTGGATCGCTATAGCATTTAATAAATCACCGCTTTCAAACGCATGATCGGCAAAATCCGAGTACAGTGTCACGCCGCTCATCACACAAAGCGGTTTATCGCCCCGCCTTGAAAGCTTTTTTGCTTTATGCTATTATTATAGCAGCAATAATTTATTTTACCAGAACGTACTTTTTTGATAGGCAGTACCCAAAATGATAGTACAGTGCCGTATTTGACGGCCGCGAAAAGAGTGGAATAGCGTGAAAAAGCACGCTAATTCTCCATAAGATGTGCCAATTTCTCGCCGCCTGCGGGCGGCAACCGAAAGTGATGCACAAAAAGGCCATTCCTTTTCATGGTCTATTTGTGCCTGAGCCTTGCGAAAGGAATGGTCTTTAATATGAAAGAAGCCGTCTGTCCATACAGATGCCCGGTCGAGACAACGCTCGACCTGATTGGCGGCAAATACAAGGCCCTTATATTATGGCGCCTGTCGGACAGGACCATGCGCTACAACGAACTGCAGAAAATCATGCCCCAGGCCACGCCCAAGATGCTGACACAACAACTGCGCGAGCTGGAGTCGGACGGCCTTTTGACGCGCACCGTCTACCCTGTCGTACCGCCTAAGGTGGAGTACGCGATCTCCGCTTATGGCCAAAGCTTGCGTCCTGTCCTCGAGGCTATGTACGACTGGGGAGAAAGCCATCTGGAGCAACAGGGCATCGAGGCGCGCTGCCCGATAAAGGTTCGCGCGGACGGGGGGTAAGGGACGTTTTGCCGTAAAATGTTTATAGAAATGAACATCCTTATCCTATTCATGGGGTGTTGTTGGGGCATTATACTCGTTTCGATTTAAAACAGTCCCGCCGACTGTTTTAAACATGTGGCATACGCCACATGCAGCCGCCTGTACAGGCGGCCGAAACGTCGCTCATAGTGGATTCCCGCGCATAGCGCGGATGCGGGCTGCGCCCGCTGATTCAAAACAGTGTAACTGTTTTGAATCGAATCCGCTACCGTTATTGAGCATTATGTGACCCTCACTATTTTCAACGGTTATTATGTTCATAAAGCCGAAATAATATTATCATACTTTTATTAAGTTGCGTCCTTTTTTGCCGATAAGAGAGATATGCTTTAATGTTAATAGCAGCGGGAGGAAGTATCATGCTCAGGAATTTACCAATACGACAAAAATTAATCAGCATGTATATCAACATGTCAGTTTTCACAATTCCCATTCTGGTTTTTTCGTTTATTGTCATACAGTGGCTGGATAGCAGCCTGGACAGTATGCACCAACTCAACCTGAAATCAACTGCGTATACGCTTAAAATGGAGGCGCTGCTTCAGGAGGAGCGCGTCCATTACCGCGACGCGCTGTTAAATATTGAGGACGCGGCTGAAAGGGACAACGCCCTGACAGCGCTCAGCGCCGGCCAGGATGATTTTAAAGAGAATTTCGATCTGTATGCCGCGCTGGTCTCCACTGACGACACAACCGGCGCGCAGCTTCTCTCCGCGGCCAAAACCGCTTACTTTGACGCCTACATGCCTCTGCTTGAGCAATTCGTATCCGCTGTGCGCGCGGGCGATGAGGCGCAGGCGAACACTTACCTCAGCCAGATGCTGCCTCATCTCTCCACCGTTATGGACACAATGGACGCCATTGTGTCCCACAATGGACGCCATTGTGTCCCACAATGACACTCTTGCTGAGGACGCAAACGCCACCGGCGGGCAAATCGTTGTTTTCATGGCCTGGCTCTATCCCCTGTTTATTGTTGTATATCTGAGTGTCACCATCATTCTGGGCCGTAAACTCACGGCTGTTATGGCGTTTCCCATGCGGGATCTCAGCAAGACGGCCGAGCGGATCGCCACGGGCGACATCGATGTCGATCTGAACTATGAATCCAAAGACGAGATCGGCACGCTCACGCGCCAGTTCCGCGCTATGGTCGAGGGCATGAAGGAACAGGCCGAGGCGCTCTCCATCATTGCCGGCGGTGATTACAGCGGCGGCATACACGTGCGCTCGGACAAGGACGTTGTCAACAAGGCCATATCCGCGATCCTTGACAACAACAACAGCATGATCACCGAAATCCGCTCCGCGTCCGACCAGGTTTCCTCCGGCGCGCAGCAAATCGCGCAGGCCGCCCAGAATCTGGCTTCCGGTTCCAGCGAGCAGGCCTCT
>JAITVU010000326.1 GCA_031285645.1 Oscillospiraceae bacterium
CCTCGGTCACCCCGGCCATGAACGGCCCCCTCGCCGCGCCGGACGAGGGCCTGAGCATTTCGGTCGAGTCGCTTTCCGCGATGCTTGAAATCGCGAGGGAGCACGGCGTTGTGTTCACCATAGAACCTCATACGGGCTCCATCGCCGTGACGCCCGACAAGGTGAAAAACTTGTTGTCTAAGGTTCCGGGGCTGCGGCTGAGCTTGGATTACACCCACTTTATCGGTACAGGCTGGAAGGTAAAAGACCTGATACCCCTGCACGATTTTGCCTATCACCTGCACGGCAAGCCCGCGAACGCGAACGCCGCGAAGTGTCTTTTTTACGAGGGCGAGGACTTTTTCCCGCCGCTGATCGCCGACCTTGTCGCGCGCAAGTGGGACGGGGTGATGGCGGTGGAGTGCATGTATCCGATGGATGCGAAAGACAGGCTTTCCCACCCCGCTTTCCAGACCGTTTTACTGGCCGGGCATCTCGAAAAGTGCCTGATGGAAGCGCGTGAGGGCAAAACGCGGATTTGATGCCGTGTGCGGCTAATATACGGTCAGGCTGTGACGGGCGCTTCCGCAAATCCTGCGCGCGCATAGCGCGCGCAACCCGCCCGAAACGGGCGGGCCCGCGGCGGCTTTGCCCCCGCGGGGATTTGCGTGTGAGAAGGCGCGCGGCAAAACAGTCATAGGCGGACGATGGGTCCGGAAAATATACAGGAGGGTTTTCATGAATACTTACACAGAGAAAGAACGCGCCATACCCGTTTACGGGACATTTGACACCGTTGTGGTCGGCGGCGGCTTCACCGGGGTCGGGGCGGCCATGGCCGCCGCGCGCGAGGGCGCGGACACGCTGATCATTGAGCGCTTCGCCTGCTTCGGCGGTTCCGGCACGCTCGCGCTGATGAACAACATCAACGGCTTTCGCAACCAGGTGAAGCCGGACCACATCCAGACATCGAAGGGTATTGCGGAGGAGGTTATATTAAACCTTAAGGAGATCGACGGGCTCGGCAAGGCCGCTTACAGGCAGGAGGAGTACGGCGCGGAGCCGGGCAAGCTCTCTTTCGGCTATGCGGTTGATTCCGAGAAACTCAAATACATCCTGCTTAAAATGGTGGTTGACGCCGGCGCGAAAATCCTTTTCCATACCATGTTGTCCGACGCCATCATGGATGGGGATACGCTTAAAGGGATTGTCGTGGAGACAAAGGGCGGGCGTTACGCCATCTATGCTAAAAACTTTGTGGACGCGTCCGGCGACGCGGATCTCGCGTTCCATGCGGGCGTGCCGTTCTGGCAGACAAAGCACGACGAGGAGAAACGCCTTGGCGACGGCATGATGTACAAAGTCATCGGTTACGATCCTGAAAACCGCACCTACAACGAGGGTACCGAGGCCAACGGCGGCGTTGAAGCGGGCGGGGCCGTCACGCTTTGGGGACCCAGGGCCGGGGGCATCAACTCCCTTGATCCCGACGAGCGCACGCAGGCCGAAATCAAGACGCGCCTGGCCGTTTACGAAGACCTCGAGGAGAAGAAAGCCAAACTGCCCTGGCTGAAAGACGCGCGCATTGTTGAGACGCCCCAGCAACTGGGTATCCGCCAGACGCGCTTTATCGAGGGCGTTTATAAAATCACGCTCGACGATGTTTTGGAGGGCCGGCAGTTTGACGACGCTATTGCCATGGGGTCCAAGCCCATTATCATGTATTTCGGCTACAGGCGCTTCCTCGAGCATCCCGGGTATGAAATTCCCTATCGCTGTATGCTGCCGAAGAAAGTGGAGAACCTGCTTGTGGCCGGGCGCTGCATGTCCAGCGACCAGCCGGCGTTCGAGTCGTGGCGTTCCATGGCGCCTGTTATGTGCCTTGGGCAGGCGGCCGGTACGGCCTGCGCGCTGAGCGTGAAGGCCGGTGTCACGCCGCGGCAGCTGCCGATTGACCAACTCCAAAAGGTACTGAAGGCCAACAATGCCGAGATCGGCGGGCCTTTGGAACGCCGCAAATAAATGTAAAGTCGAATAATGTTCAAAACCCCGCCCATTATTATTGGAATGGACGGGGTTAGTGGTTTTGCCGGTTTACAGCAGAACAGGGCAAACGGCCGCACAGCTTTGTTTACGCGTATTCCGCCGCGCCGCGAAGCGGGCTGTTTCAGGATATTTATTATTTTAAAAATCCGCTTGACTTTGACGTCGTGTCGCACTTTATACTGGAGCTGGAAGGAAGAGATGTTTTATGGCGCTGCAGACTATTACGCAGGTATCCAGGGACTTCGACGTGTCGACGCGCACACTGCGATACTATGAAAAGCTGGGCTTGCTTGAGAGCATTAAGCAGGACGGGTATGCGTACCGTATGTACGACGAGGCGGCGTTAACGCGCCTCGGGCAGATCATATTGCTGCGCAGGCTGCGCGTGTCCCTTAAGGATATCAATACAATCCTGACGTCTCAAAGCACCCTGACCGCGCTCAATATCCTGTCCCAAAGCATGGCGGCGCTCGATAGTGAAATCACAGCTTTGTCGACAGTGCGGGATATTATCGGGGAATTTGTCGGGCGGCTTAAAGCGTCGGCGTCCGTCACGTTGCACCCCGATGTGTTCAGCGACGCGTCCATGCGCCATGTCATGGCCTCCCTTCCGCTCATCACGATTCAGGCGAAGGAGGAAAAGTCAATGAGTGAGCTCAATCAGGCAAACGAGGTTTTATCAAAGCTGCGCGACGTCCGGATCATCCAGCTGCCGCCTTGCACGGTGGCGTCTTACCATTTTATCGGTGAAAACCCCGAGGAGACGGTGGGAGGCGTTATATCCAAATTTACAAAGGATGTTGATTTGTATGGGGCTAAACCTGATGCCAGGCTGTTTGGTTTCAACCATCCCAGCCCATCCGCGGAAAGGCCGGTCTATGGCTATGAAAGCTGGGTGACAATCCCTGATGACATGGATGTGCCGGAACCGCTGGTCAAGAAGCGCTTTGACGGCGGGCTTTACGCCGTACACAGCATTAAATTCGGTGATTTCCATGAGTGGGACTGGCTTTATCAGTGGGCTGCGGGCCACGGGAAATACGCGGTCAACATGGCGCCCGAGGGGGAAGAGATTATGGGCGGTTGCCTGGAGGAACACCTGAACTGGGTTTACCAGAACCACCTCAGCCGGTCCGAAGATGGCTCCGGGGATGCTATTGGCGGGCAGTTGGACCTGTATCTGCCCATTAAGCTGAAATAGAGCCGTCGTTTCAAACGCGGCACGACGCGATTGAATCTGAGTGAACAACAAAAAAAGCACGCCTCCACTCAGTGAGGCGTGCTTTTTATTATATTACCAATAAAAGCATTTATACTCGTTTCGATTTAAAACAGTCCCGCCGACTGTTTTAAATCGACTCCACGATATAGTCATTGCGGTTTGAAAATGTCGATTGTATTAAAACCGCAATGACCTAAATAAAGTGGCCGGAACAGCCGTCACACCGTCAGCCGCTCACTGTTGCCGAAGCGCGCGCGGGTTTCGGCCAGGCGCGCGGTATGGGGCGGCACAATCTCAGCGTCGTCTTTGATCGCGGGGCTGCGGTAATCGAGAAACGGGTCTTTCATATGGTCGATGTAAAGATGATCGGTTCCTTCCTTGACAAACAGCTGATCTTGCCGGGCTTTGAAGCTGTGCGGCCGGGCGTACGCCTCCTGTATGTCGGCGTAGCCGGGAGACGCCTCCTGCGGCGGGGACACATTTTCGGGCTTATAAAGGCCCGGGTAATACGCCACGCCGTAACTGCGCCGGACACGGCTGGAAGGTTCGACGCCGGACACGCCGGTTACAGGGCCGACCCAGGGCGCGCCGCGGTTTCTGGAAACGGTATTATCGCCATAAACAGTGTAGACAAACATACTAACCCACCTTTCCAGGCAGAGGACAACGGGTTTCCTTTCGGACGGGGCTAAAACTTTCCATGGCAAGGCGATGCTTTTTTCGCTATAAATCGACGAGCGGCCTCCCGCCTTCGATCCCACTCTTAATGCGGGAAGATTCACTATTATTATAGCATAATTTCTTTGTTTTGTACACGGGGCGGCACTGAAAATGCGGGCAACGGCAATGCCCGCGCGGCAGAGATCTAAAGGCCAGCTATTTGGCCATGGTATCAAGAACACATGGACCGCATGGAACGCATGGAACGCCTAAGGAACGCATAGCGTTCCATGCGTTCCTTAGCGCCACTGCCGGGCGGGGATAAGGAAGCGCAGCAATGGCGCATTGCCCGCTGCGTCGGCATTCGGTATTAAACCAGATCGGA
>JAITVU010000337.1 GCA_031285645.1 Oscillospiraceae bacterium
ATCTGAAACAGTTTGGATACGCGCAGCGCCGCGAAGCTTTGGGGGGAGTGCTGTTCTATGTGAAGCGAAGCGCCCTCGGCCATGGTAAAAGTCGAGACGGATTGGGTCTCAAATGTAAAACCGCGGCGATCCGACAGGATGAGGGAGGCGTTGTTTTCCATCGTCACGGAGGGTGCGTAACCGTTTGTATAGATGAAATAGTTGTCGGTGGCAACGCTGACTCGGGCGTTTTCACGGATAATGAGCGTGGAATCCGCGCCTATGAGCCATAAAACGGCGTTAGAGGAGCTGCTCGCCCTGATATCCACAGTACCGACCATTTCTGTGTGAAGCGTTTCCGCCAACTCGTTTGTCGCGGTGCCGCCGGTTGGCCGAAGAACATACGCGCTGTCGATCACGCGCGTGGTTCCGCGCCGGTTATAGACAGCCTGTGGCCCTGTATAGCGGACATTCTCATGTGTGACGATAAGGCCTCTGACCTCGTTGGTCGCCGATACAACGCCAAAAAAGTTTTTCCCCTCGACAGTGATATTGCGCAGCGCAACGTTTTTGACATTCGGGTCCGAGACGAGGATCACATGTTCCAGCTGATTGGACTGCGCCTGCGTAAAAGTATAGTTCCTGCTTTCGCCCGGCGGGCGGCCGTCGATCACAACGGATTCTTTGTTGCCATTGATCACGATTCCGTTTGCCGCGGCGGTGATATCAGCGCCTATATAGACCGTTGTAATGCCGTTGTCCTCACTCAGCGCCTTGCCAAGAGCGTCATAGCTTGTGACGACAACGCTGTTTTCATCTAAAACGCGGGCGAATACGGAGAATTCCGGCTTCGGATTCCCGCTTTCGCCAAGGAAAGCCGAAGCCCCCAGGCTGCCGCCCGGATTTTGATCCGGTGTGGCTGAAAGGCCTGAAAACAGGTCGAGGCCCATGCAGGATACGGCAATGACCGCTATTATCGTTATGGTGCCGGCTGTTCGGCGCTTTTTCATATCAATCATTCCTGTAGTTATATAGCCATACAGGTTTAATCCGGACCAGTTTTAAACCACAGCGGTATTTGCCGTGTATTTAAATATATGTAGCCATTTTAAACATATACAGCCGCAGGGTTAAAGTTCGTGTATCAAACGCGGTTTGCGAGAAGATTATTCTAAACCGAAACAGTGCGATCGTCCGGCGGCATCAGGGCTTATTTCGCCGACTTTGAGTCGTGGTTGTGATCCCTGACCATGAGTATAAACAGAATGATGAGCAGCAAGATCAGCGCTATGATGATAACAGCGGCCAAAATCAGCAAAAGTTTCATCATGTTGTTTGTATCCGGTTCAGGTTCAGATTGCTTAAGGGCCGTGCTGATGGCCGAGCCGTTAATCTGCTGCGCCTCCACGCTGCCGATGGTAAAAGCCTGCCGGAATGTGTGGGTTATGTCCTGATGACGTATTTTGACTTCGCAGGTGTAATCACCGGGCGCGAGCACGCTGTCAATGCCGCCGGGATCGACGGACTCAAGCGAGCCGCCTGCCAAAGCGGCGCTATCGCCGCCCGAGGCGTCTTGAGGCGCATTTGCCGTGACGGCCAAAGGCATGACGGAGTTGGGCGCCATATCAACGCCGGTCTTATGTATCCGGGCAGCCGGATTGCCGTTGTGATCGTATACGGTGACATCCAGCGTAATATTTTTGGCGATAGCCGCCGCTTTGTTACGTATGTAGTGTACCATGGACGGCTGGTAATTAACCAGTTGGGCCTGGATGCCGTCAAGTTCAAATTCCGGGACGACGGCGGTTTCGGTTTCGCTGAGTTTAACGCCGATAACATAGCTGTAAATGTTGCGCAGCAGCATACCCGAACCGTCCGAGCGGCTGTTTCCCTGCCGCGAAAAGACGAGGCCGCCTAAAACAACGCCGTCATATACCGTATCGGGCATTGTGATTGTCACCATGGCTCTTGAAGCGGACAAAGGCTCGACCGTAATGCTTGAGGACTGAGGCGACGCAATATCGGAAAAAGGGATTTTGAGCGTTTTGTCACGGATGCCCGGTGTCTTATAGTCAATCACACCGTTGCGATTCGTGGACGCCGAGATCACGGATAAGTCCACGACAATTGCTTCATCTGTTTCATTGACGATTTCGACTTCAAGGGTTTGAGTCTGTCCCGGCGTCATGCGTAAGTCAAAGTAAGTCAGGGTATCGTCGATCTGATTGTCCGGCAGCACGGCGCGCACGTAGTAGCCGATACCGCCGGGATCCTCGGCGCGGACCTGCATGGCAAAACCGGGCAGCAAGCCGAACACCGCTGAAAATAAGAGGCTCAGAGCCATGATCAATTTTTTAAACATAAACATCCCCGAAAATAAAATATAGATAAAAAGAAGGGGTAAACATTGCGAAGTTACGGCGTGCTTTGCAGGCTCCAGTTGAGCGTGGCGGTGCTTGTGCCCTGGCGCGCCGTGCCGGGCTTGACAACCAGCTTTGTGTCGTCGGCTTTCCAGGTCAGGTTCCATACCCCCATCCCCTCGCCGCCGGCCGCTTTCCAGACGGGTGTGTCGGTGCTGTCGGACGTGATTTCGACGTCCGTCACCGCGACAGGCGGCGCGCCGATTGTGCCGTTGACAGCGCTGACAACCGGATTGGCGATTTTGATTGCGGCCGCCTGCAATGTCGGGCCGCCCGCATCGGAAAGCGTAAACGGCGAGAGTGTGACAACAAGGTCCCAACCGTTGCCGTTGCCCCTCAGGTCGCCGACCTGGATGACGGGTGTGACGCTTTCGGCCGCGTATTCTTTGAGCTCATTTGAAATATCGTGCGTGCCGAAATCAATGACGGGCACGCTGTTGAGCTTGAGTTCGCCGCCCGTAAAGGTAATGCTGGCTTGCGTCTGTCCCTGATCAATTTCCGATGCCGCGTTCACCGGCATACCGGATAAGATGACGGCCGCAACCAATGCGGGTGAAAGAAACATAAGAAGGTTCTTTTTGTTTTTAACAGTGTTTTTCATACGAATCGACTCCTAAATGGACTTAAATGGTATACTTTCTTGATCTCATTATACCAAGCCGGAAATCGCGCACAACACCCTTTTGGATATTAAATTAAATGCTCATTAACAGCGATTCTGACGGCGTCTGCGTTGTTGATCGCGCCCAATTTATTATAAATTTGCTTAAGCATGCTTTTGACCGTGTTTAAGCTGAGCTGCATTGAGTCGGCGCTTTCATCGCGCGTGAGTCCCTGACTGAGATTTGAAAGAAGTTCCGCCTCTCTTTTTGTGAGTGAATACCGTGATTTGTCGTGGCCGTGTTCCTGTTTAAAGCGGGCCGCCAGATGGGTGTGACGCTTGGCGTATGTCGCGGACTTGGCGTGAATCTGATCGAGCCAGTCGGCCGGTACCCCCAGCCCCTTTGTGTTGCGGCCCCGTTCGAGTACGGACCGCGTGCGGTTCCCATATTCGATAAACGGCATGACAAGACGATTTCCCCTGGCGCGGTTATAAGCCGATTTCAGGCAGTGCATGGCGGCGGCGTGATCGCCAAGCCGATTGAAAATCACACCGCGATAGATATCAATATATAAAAGCGCAATAACGGCATTCTTTGCCGCCGCTTTTTCTTCATGATGGTTGAGCAGGGCCATGGCCTGGGCGTCCTGATCCGTGGCGATCAGGCAGCGGGCACGCACCAGGAATTCTCTGCTGACACTGATGGGGGGCTGGCCGGTCTGAGCGCCGTTCAGAATCCACCCGGCGACTTTTGACACGGCGTCCATCTCCGAAAAAAACCAGCCGCGCGCGACGTCCCATATACCCAGTCCCGCGGCGTCGGGATGGCTTGCGAGCAGATCGATTTTCTCAAGCGTATCGCAAACGCCCCGATAATCCCCCATAATATTGTAAAGCCGTAACAGGATAAACAGGGCGTTGCCCGCGAGATCGTGTTGCCCGGCCTGCTGAGCGCTGTACAGCGCGCTAAAAGCCGCCGTTTCCGAGAGTTTTGTTTCTCCGGTCAGGAAACAGGCTTCGCACTCGGCGAGCCTGTCCAGCCCTGAACCCGCGCCGTGCAGCACTTTTGCCATATACGGCGCGCCTTTGAT
>JAITVU010000387.1 GCA_031285645.1 Oscillospiraceae bacterium
CCGGCTCAAAGAACCGGAGGAGATTGAGCTTGTCCGCCTGATCGCGCAGTGTCCGGGTGAAATCGTCGCCGCCGCCGAGCGCTGCGAGCCCGCGGGCCTGACGCATTATGTCTATGCTGTGGCCACGCAGTTCCACAAGTTCTATAACGCGCATAAAGTCATGGTTGCGGACGAGGCCCTGATGCAGGCGCGCCTGAGCCTTTGCGCGGCGACGCGGACCGTGATTGCCAATATGCTGGCCCTGCTGAAAATATCGGCGCCCGAGCATATGTGACGCGCGCGATGCAGCCGCACATTTGTGTGGACATACCCTGTGAATTTGTAAAGGAGATCGATCCATGGAGCGGCCCATTATCATGGCCGGCGGGATTGCGCCGGGGACGGAAAGCTCGAATGGACGTTTAACAGCCGGTTTTTATGAACCCGTTTTCGCGCCGCGTGAAGCGGATATTGTTTGCGCGCCGACTTTCGCGGCCAATGTCGCGATTTTGAGGGAAACGGATCACGACAGCCCGCTTGAGGACATCAATCGCGACATCGTCGCGGCGGCCCGCGCCGCAGCGTCGCCGGGGACTTTGATTGCCGGCGGCATCGGCCCATGCGGCGAGCATGGTGGGGATATGTTTGACCTGATCGATATGGCCGCGCGGCAGGCTTGGGCGCTTGAAAGCGCCGGTGCAGACGCGCTTTTTATTGACGCGATACCGGGGCTTGGGGAGGCCCGGGCGGCTGTAATCGGCGCCAGGCCGACAGGGCTTCCGCTCTATGTTTGCCTGAGTGCCGGCCGGGATGGCGACACGCAGGATGGCGGCAGCTTTTTGGCCGCTTTGGTTTGCCTGCAGGCGCTGGGTGTTGCGGGGTTTGGGCTGTCCGGCGCCGGCCATACGGACGGCGTTTCCCGGGTGCTTGACGCGCTTCGGCTACAGGCGCAGATCCCCCTGATAGCCCCTTTGGATCGGCGCGATCCCGCTATGTCGGCGTGCAATTTTTTGGAAGCCGGGGCCGGGCTTCTGATTTGCGGGGCGGGAATGCCGGACGACAAAATGGGCGCTTTGCGTGAACTTATACGGGAGCGCCCATGCAAGGAGCGGGCCCGGCCCGAATCAGCGGATACGGCGTTGTGCCTTTGTGACGGGGCGGGCCTGTATTACCTCAACGAGGGATTCAGCCTTTCCGATCCGCTCACATGCAGCCTCGATATGGCGCCGGATATACTGGAGGCGGAAAATCTGGGCGCGGATGCCCTGCTCTTACACATTGAAACGCCTGAAGACGCCGATTTTTTCAGCCGCAACACGGATATAATACGCGGGCCGGTTTGCTTGCGCGCGCAGAGCGCCGAAGTGCTGGAGCTGGCGCTGGCCGCTTATTGCGGCCGCGCGATTGTGGATGCGCGCTCCAATATCAGGCGGGATGATCTGGACGATCTGGCGCGCGCGTACGGCGGCATTGTGCGGTAAAATATAAATAATAATAAATGGACAGGAAAACATATGGGACGTGAACAGTCTTACAAAGTCAGGATCATAAGCGGCGAGCCGGAATTTGATGCGATGCCGGTGGCTAAGGTTATCGATTATCCTTTGGAGCAAAGGGATTACAGACCCTTCGCCCAGAACGTGATTTGCATCGGCGCGCGGGATATTTATGTGCGTATGTGGGCGTTTGAAGCCGCGCCTGCCCGGACAAGCGAACTGAGGGGCGTGTTTTATCTCTATAAGGACAAGCCTCTGACGGCGCTGCATATAAGGCTTGTTATAGAGGCGGAATCCTCGGCGCTGCCGCGGTGCGCCGTATTCAGGGAAGAGGGCGGCGCGGCCGATCCGGTAACGGGCTTTGAGCTGAGGGGACACAGCGGCGAGGATTTGCAGGGCATCTATTGGGGCGGCACCGTTCGACTTCCTTTTGCGGCGCTTGGCGGAAAAGACCGTCTGATAACAAGCGCTGGGGAACATTTCCCGGGTAATTTTTATAAACTGTGTCAGGATGATAAAATGCCCCATTACGGGTGTTTTTTCCCGGCCGATTTTAAAGCCGATCCTTATGCGCGGGAGAGCATGGGTGATTTTGAGATCGTGGCCTACTGAGTTTGTCCGGTATCGTTAACCAGTGACTGGGAAAGCGTATTTGTAAGAGAGCGTGCAGTTGATGTCTAACGGAGAGGTGATACTGTTGAAGCTGTTAAAAGTGTTATTGGCGGTGCTGGCTGTCGGTGTCGCCAGCGTGGCGGTTGTCCAGCTTATATACAAACGATTCTACATGAAATGGCAGTACTTCACATTGTACGATGAGGATGAACGGGATTAAACCTCAAACATGTGAAAACAGGCAATCATCATCGCTTATATGACCATTATAGCGGGCGGCCCCGGAGACGACCGGCTTTCGGGGGATATTCGGAATGGCCCGCGCTTTCCGTCTGCGGCGCGAATGCGTCAAAAATGGTCATGATGATGTTGTCTTAACGGGGAGCATCGTCAGAACGAATATGGCAAGCGGAAAAGGGGTCTTGTGTGTACAGAGGGAATAAAATTCTTTGCGTCGCCGTTGCTTTGGCTGCCGCCTTATCCTTAAGCGCCTGTGTACCGGGGGACTTTTTCGGGTACGACGAGTATTACGGCGGCAATGATGACGACTACATGGTCAATGAAGAGACCTTTTACTGCTATAACGGGTATACGGGCCTTGAGGTTATGATACCGGAGGGCTACTATGTTGTGGAGTTTAATGATGTAAACCTGACGCAGGCGCCCGGTGAATCCGCCGATATTGATTTTATGGATTGGTATGCTTATGGTGACGGCGGATACGGCTATGACCTGACGGGCATTCAGAACATGCCGGGCAGTGAATATAACGATCACAGCATGCTTTATCTCACGTTTGAGCGCTACCCCGATGTTGACTACGACATGTATCTTGATATTTTCACCGAATACGCGCTGGAGGACGGCGAATACTACCAGTTCAGGCATATGGGCAATGAAACGGTCCGCCTTCAGGACCGCACATATACAAAGCTTCTTTTCGAGGCCAGGGATATGGAGGATTACAGCAACTATTACCTGGAGGAGTATTACATTACACCAGCCGGGGAAGAGGGCGACGGGCTCTATTTTATCGCGTATATTAATTATTGGCCGGACAGCGGAAAATCAAAAAAAGAC
>JAITVU010000406.1 GCA_031285645.1 Oscillospiraceae bacterium
CGCGAATTGCTGGCCCGCATCAATCAGGGCGGTATCGATGAGGTCATCATGGCCACGAACCCGACTGTGGAGGGTGAAGCCACGGCCACATATCTGGCGCGCCTTTTGAAGCCCATGGGTATTAAGACGACGCGGCTCGCTTACGGTATTCCCGTGGGCGGCAACCTCGAATACGCCGACGAAGTGACCCTCTACAGGGCGCTCGAGGGCCGCAGTGAAATATGACCGGCATCACGCGTGCGGGTAATAAATGAACCTCCCCGGGGCAGAGACCCCGGGGTATCAAGCCGACGATACCGGGCTGCGGCACAAAAAGGCTTATATGGTACCGCTGCAAGCAGCGGGGTATCAAACCTTTTTGGATCATAAGGAAAGGAAATGAGCATGGCGGATAAAGCTAATTTCAAAACCATTGCACAAAACAGACAAGCTCGCCATGAATTTTTTGTGGAGGAAAGCTGCGAAGCCGGTATTGAACTGGTCGGCACGGAGGTTAAGTCCCTGCGTAAAGGCTCCTGCAATCTTAAAGACGCGTGGTGCGATATTAAGGACGGCGAACTGTTTGTCCGCCAGATGCATATCGGTCCCTACGAACAGGGCAATATCTTTAACAAGGATCCCATGCGCGCGCGCAGGCTTTTAATGCATAAAAAGGAGATTACCCGTTTTGGCAGCCTGATTGCCCAACAGGGATATACATTGATACCGCTGTCCATTTATTTCAAAGATTCCAGGGTCAAACTCCAGGTGGGGTTATGCAAGGGCAAAAAGCTGTATGATAAACGCGCGGATATGGCCAAACGCGACGCCAAACGCGATATGGAACGCGCATTAAAAGAGAAACAAATGTAAGACCTGTATTCATAAGACGAAACGGCCGTCCCGGCGTGAAATTTCCTACGCCAATTGGACATTCTTCTTCATGAATACGGATTCTAATTCTAAAGGGGTTTATTGCCGACCGCGTTTTTTACAGCGGCTCGTTGTATTTTTGATATAGAGTATGATATGGTCCCGCTGTGCCGGGGCGCTATCATCCTTAATGAGGAAAGGAAGATTCATTAATGAGAAAGACGATCAGGATGGCGCTGCTTGCCTGTGTGCTGGGCGTTGCCGCCGCGGGCGCCGGGTGCTCCGGAAATTCGGCACCGGATGTCAAACCACAGGTCACCATTGAAATGGATGACGGCGAGAAAATTGTCATTGAGCTCCTGCCGGAGTATGCGCCGAATACGGTGGCAAACTTTGTGGCTCTTATTCAGGAAGGCTTCTATGACGGGACCGTCTTCCACCGCATTGTGCCCGATTTTATGATTCAGGGCGGCGACCCGCTTGGCAACGGCACCGGCAATCCCGGTTACGGCATCAAGGGTGAGTTCAAAAACAACGGCTTCAAGCAGAACACGCTGCTTCACGAGCGCGGTGTTCTGTCCATGGCGCGTTCCAGCCTGCCCGATTCCGCCGGCTGCCAGTTTTTCATCGTGGTTGCCGGGCAGTACCCCAGTCTGGATGGTGATTACGCCGCGTTCGGTCGCGTTATCAGTGGTATGGATGTCGTGGATAAGATTGTAAGCGGCCCCCGTACCGGCGTGCGCAACGACGAGGCGGCCCAGCCCCGCACGATGAAAACAGTGACGGTCGATACATTCGGAGAGACCTGGCCGGAGCCGGAGCGGATTATGTAGTTCAATGTGCAAAGGACGTTACTGGCGTTACTTCTGTATAGACGTAAATTCAATATGTGAACCCGCTTTTCTTATGTTGAAAGGCCGGTTCACTATACGGGGGCGTAAAGGTTTCGACGGGGATTGTGAAGTATGGTAAGCGCGTAGCGGAGCATGCCCGCTTAAAACATGCATTTAAATTTAAACGCTGAAGATAATAATTTAGCTTTTGCTGCTTAATTAAGCAGCCATCCGAACCGGAAGGACCACGAGCCGGCAAGGGTGTCACTTTAGTGGTGAACGTTCTTCGTGAGTTCCACGGCGCGTAGAATGTATTAGGGATACCAAACCCGGGAGTCTGCCTGCCGACGCCCGGGCAAGGGAATGTAAAAGACAGGCTACACGCGTAGAAAGCCATATGGATTGATTTTCGGACAGGGGTTCGATTCCCCTCGCCTCCACCATAAAAGCCACACTTTCCTTTGCTTCGGAAAGTGTGGCTTTTCCTATGTTTCCAATATATGAGATACTGTAGCCAAACTGACCTGGCTTAATAACCAGCATATTATTATTTGGAACTATACACCTGTCAGCTTAGATATGCCTCACGGAGCTGCTGCGGTGTCATACTCAGCTTTGCTTTGAAGAGGCGAAAAAACTGCCGTTCCGAGCGATAGCCCAGCATCGCGGATATCTCCCGCATGTTTCTGTCCTCGTCAGTGATCAGGAGCTCTATGGCTTTGCGGAGGCGCAGCTTGCAGACGAAATCCAAAAAAGTCTGATCCATCTCCTTTTTGAACAGGTTGCAGATATAATTTTCGCTTATACCGGAAAAAATGGACAGCTGAGTCAAGGATATTTCTTTCATGTAATTAGTCTCTATGTACTTAATGATCTTACCCAGCAAATGGGACTGCATATCGGGACGGACATCGCGGAGGACGGGAAACTCCCCAAGCACCCGTTCCAAATCCACTTTCTTGTCGGACTGCATGGCGAAATCCCGCAAATGCCCTTCCAAAATTGTCCAATCCACCGGTTTGACCAGATAATCTATGGCATGATAACGCACGGCCTGCCGCGCATAATCGAAATTCTCATAGGCCGTGAGTATAATGTAGTTGGGACAAATCCCCTTTTCCCGTACCCTTGAAATAAGGGCGAACCCATCCATATGCGGCATTTGGATATCGGTGATCAGCATGTCCGGGATAAAATCCTGCATAATCTCAAGGGCGCTTTCCCCGGAATATGCGCCTACAGTCTGTGTGTAAAGGTTTTCCATCCTCTGAATGCGCTTAACAATTCCCAAAACGATGACCGGTTCGTCGTCCACAATGAGTATGTTCATGCCGGATGCCACCTTTATATGATATAGTAAATCAACCTTAAAAGAGAAAAAAGCAGAGCGATGCGTTCTTGCGATAGAACGGGTTTGCTGATAAACCTTATACGTTTTATCAGCGTTTGGTATGCGTGCGCAGCCGGCGTCAAAATGAACGCACTGCGGCGCACGAGTTTCCACATGCGCGTTGTTTCGTCTTCGCTCCCATGTTCTGTAAGCGCCGCGAAGAATCTATGCAGAGGCCGCTTTGGTCGTTGTCCCGGTTTCTAATGGAAATAATCCGTGCTAGCCGCTGTTGCGCAGATCTTCATCAACACCGCCGTACGGCGACACGGCATCGCGATTCTGGGCGTAGCCCATGTGGACGACGCAGGACAGGCCACCCATAGGTCCCCGCGTGACAGACAACCCATATTCCTCGCCATAAAAATACTTAAGCCTGTTGTTGACATTGACAATACCCACTCCACCGGGCCATCCGCCCTCATGGGATATGTTTTCCTGCGAAAGGTTTTCCGGAGAAGCGGATGTACTCAGCTTTCTGTTCATATCCGCGATCGCGCCATCCGACATGCCGGCGCCGTTGTCGCTTATGCACACCTTGACGCCGTCGCCCGCGTCCTCCACCTCCACCCGTATTTCAAGCTTGGCGGAAAGCGCCTTCATGCCATGCTTAAAGCAATTTTCCACAATGGGCTGCAATATGCAGAAAGGGCATTCGGAATCCTGTACATCCGCATTCATGATGATGTCAAAAGATATCCGGTGGTTCTGCCGGTATTGATAAATCGTCAGGTAATGGCGAATGTGTCCAAGCTCCTTAAACAAGGTGCTCTCCCGCCTCATGGATATGTTGTAGCGCAAAAAGTTGCTCAGGACAAACAGCATATCGCTGGCGTCCGAATACTGCTCGAGCTCGATGTGCATCCTGATATTTTCAAGGGTGTTAAACATGAAATGCGGATTGACCTGGGAACTCATGGCGTAATAGCTGGCGTCATTTTTAAGTTTTTCCGCTTCGCGGACGGAACGGATGAGCTCGTTGATCATCCGTGTCATGTTGTTGTACTCGGATACAACATCGCCGAACTCATCGTTTCCCACGTCGTCCGCGTAGACAGTCAGGCCTTTTTCCCTCGTTTTGCGGATATGCCGGCTGAATCTCAGGAGCTTAAGCGCGAAACGGTAAATGAAAAGCCAAAACAAAAAAGCCGGTACGAGCAGCAGGCCCGCCCCCAAAAGCATATTGCGCACAGCCATCATATCGATGACGCCGCCCTGCTTCTCGCGGGCAAGCAGGCTGAATCCCGTGTATTCCGACTGCTCGGCAAAAATGTTGCCGCCTTCCTCCTCCAACACGGAAAACTCCATCGGGATATAGGCCCCGCCCTTCTCGACGGGAAAGCAGGAATTCCCGTATTTCAAGTAGAACTCCGCGCCGCCCTCGCTGAAGCTGATACCTGAAAAAATCCGGTTCAAGTCCGCCTGTACTTCCAAGATACCCACGGCTTTAGAGTAGTCGCTGTTATAAATAGTGTACAGGTTCACGATGCAGGGGGGTGGTATTTTGTCCGACGTTTGCGAGGTCACGACCGGCGGTATTTCCACATGCCGCGAGTTGCCGCCTGAAAGCAATGCTTCCATAACGGCCTCATCATAAGGGAACTGGGAAATATCGCGGATAAAGCCGGTCATGTTGGAGTAGCGTATGGCGGAATCCAGATAACGGTATACCCCGACCCCGCTGACCACCGTATTGGAGGATACAAGCCCCGCGAAAACCGGCGACACACTGGTGTTATAGGCGAAAAGTTCATCCGCCGGAGATAAGTAACTGTTGGATAAAATATCCAGAAGCGCCTTGTTGGACTGAAGCGTACCATAAACAAAATCCGCCTGGCGCAGATAGTCGTCGAACAAACGTGTAGACTGGCGCAACATGGAGCGAAATTCGAAATCCCGCTCCATCCTCTGCTCCCGCAAAAGCGTAGCGGAAAACCAGCCAATAAAAATCATTGTCGGCAGAAATACCATCAGCACATAAAACGCGGTACAGCGCACCGTCATTTTTGTGCCGTTAAAAAGAGCCTTCGCAGGCTTCCAAAACTTCTTACCGTCCAACCAGATTTCTCCTCCTGTGCGGGATTCCGGCACGTCCGCTCATACGCCGTCTTATGCCTCTTCTTACGGCAATTGCAGAAAGAAAACGGCACGGCTATATGTCCATTACCCCATGCGGGCGGCCTTTTCCTTTTGTACGGATCATAAGGTCGACGCTATAGGGCCTAATGCCACTCACCGCCGCAAGCAGACAGCGTATCCGAAGGATACCGCCCTGCGGGGCGGCGAGAATCACGATGCGGCGCGGCAAGCCGCGGGGGAAATCAAACCCGCCGTGTCATTCATATAAACAGAATACAGGCCGTTATATTTATGCCAGCAGGCCCCGGGTAATGCGTTACATGCCGGCTATGGCGTCATACCGCTTTTTGACGACGGCGATTTCCTCCGTCATATACCTTTCCAGGCGCTCCACATCCATAAGAACCATATCGTTCATGTATTCCGAAAAGGCCGTCTCAAAATCGTCATCCGTGGCGGAGAGGACAACCTTTGATTCATAGCTGCTCACGCTGTTGCTGATTCGCTTGTATATCTCGTTTTCCGCCTCGTCTCCCATGGGCAGGGCGGCGGCGACCCATTCCTGATTCCGGTAGCTTTTTCTGATGGCCGTATACGGCTTCTCATACAAATCCCAGGGCAGAAGCATACAACGGCCCTCAGCCTCATGGATCGCCGAGCCGCCCAGGTAAAACCAGGGATTATAAGTTTTTGTATATGTGTCGTCCGCTATCGAGTCCAGCACGCCGGCCGTAAATTCGGGAAGCCCTTGCGCGTTCAAATTGTATTCCATGCCCTCCCGGCCCCATTGAGTAAGCTTTTGCGCCTCCGGGGTGAACATCCACCGCATCAATTCAATGGACATCCCTGGATTACTGTTCGTCGTGGTGATGAACGTCCCCGACCAGCCCAGATCCGCCGTTGTAAAGCTGGAGCCCTCAAACGGCTCCAACTCGACAGACAGATAAGAAGGGTTGATCCGCGCGAGCTTGGCCTGGGCATTGACATTGCTGGTCTGCGTGCAGGTCGACACGCTGAACGCCTTGCCGGAGTTGTAAAGGGATGTGACGGGAGAGGACAGCTGCGACGGCTCCGCGGCGAAATTTTCCGCCAGGAGGTAGCCTTTCTGGTACATCCTGTTCAGGATGCGCATAAGTTCTTTGTAGCGTTCGTCGCGGATATAGTATACGTAGGAGCCGTCCGCCTGCTCCACAAACGGAGCGATGCCCAGCCCAATCCAGCACAGCATGACATTGAACCTGTGCGAGCTGCTGAAAGTCATGGGCGCCATATCGGGGTAACGCTCCTTAACCATGGCGAACACATCCATCAGCTCGTCGAAGTTCGTGATGG
>JAITVU010000156.1 GCA_031285645.1 Oscillospiraceae bacterium
CTTTTCCGCCAATACAACACTGCGGTGGTTGACATCAAGGCCCTGTACGAGAACGCCGTCTATGTAAATAGTAAACTGAGGGTTTGTCGCGTCCCAGAGGCCTTCGCGGCCTGTTGCCAGTTCGTATACAACACACCGGCCGTCAAAACTTTCAGGGATTTCAATCACGGTTTCAAAGAGATAGTACTCCCTGTGGCCGCCCCATATCTGGCGGTGATCAAAAAGATCCCAAGCGGCGGTGTCAAGAGTACCGATATCCGGATGTTTGCGGTCCGTCCGGATCATTTTGTAGCGCTTGATCTCATGGGATTCAGGGTAGATCAGTCTTTCCAGTTCCTCAATAAGCTTGCCGACGCGCTGATATAAAAATACCATTGAAATCCCTCCGAAGGCCTCAATTTTGAAACTTATGCTCATTGTACAGCAAGGGCATGTTATAGTCAACGTCAGGCGCCGGAAGCTCACAATACTAAACGCTGAATAAACAGCAGACAAAATCGAGCGAAGCGTTTTTGTGAAAGAGCATGTTCCGATCGATGGTTGATTTATATCTTCAATTGCATTTTTTCTTTAAATAAGGGAGCGGCAGAGGAGTTTGCCGCTCCTCTGCCAAGTTTATCCACCATCCAATAAGGAGAAGTTGGTTAAATGAGTAATTTCTCAAGTAAGCATCCAGGTCCATTAATGAATCAGGCATATTCAGTTCAGATTTGAATCAGGAATTCAACGCCCCGCTTAAAGGGGCAGTATAAAGCGTGAGAAGGCCAACTCTGGTTGTTGAAAACGGAGAACTCATCGTGTCTTCGCATGCGCTGAAAAGCAGCAGCACCATAACAGACAATACAAATAGCTTCTTCATACATAACCCCTCCTTTGTAATTGATATCCGTTTACGCACCAAATATTTGTTTATCTTTTCTAATTACCAGTATAAAACAAAATGTGATACAGGCCTATTCCAAGTTTTTAAGATAAGTGGACTATATTTATAGAAATAATCAGGGTATTTCGTTAAGGACATCATCAGTACCTGTGTCGCTTTTTATAGGAAGTGGGGCTTTCTCCGCACACCTCTTTAAAAACCCTGTTGAAGTATTTTGGATCACTGAAACCTACGGCTTCCGCTATTTCCTGCACTTTTTGCGTGTCTGTCAGCAACAGTTTTTTGGCGGAGCTTATGCGGAAATTTTTAAGGAATTTGCTGAAATTGATGTTCATTTCCCTGTTAAACAACGCACTGAGATATTCCGGTGTTACGCCCAAAATATCGGCTATTTGTCCTAATGAAATATTTTCATTGTAATGATCTCTCAGATAATTGATAGCCTTAATAATGATGAGATTGTGAACATCGGTTATTTTTTCGCTTTCCGACGCGATCCACTGTACCGCCAGATCAAAGTTGCGGATCAGTTCCTGTTTATCGCTGCACTCCGTAACCTTTTTAAAACAATCGTGATAAATAAAGCTTTCGGGTGAATGCGTGTTATGCTCCCTTATTGTGCGGTACGCATTGTAGAGGTATTGATTAAAACAGTTGACAATACTCTTGGGGTCGTACTTAACTTTAAACATCTCAGCTTTAAATATACTCGAAACGGCATAAATCTGTTCGGCGGATTTATTGGCGATCGCCTGTATCATCTGCTCGCCAAGAGATGTCGGATAAGTGGCTTCCCTGTATTTCATCGATGCCACAACATCACAGTCAAATATAATGATTTCTTCACATACCATCGAATAAATCAGCATGGAACGGAGTGAAATGACAATTTCTTCAAGTGACTCAAGCCGATTAAACCGCCGCCCCGCGGCTACACAGCCGGATATTGAGCGCACATTGCCAATAGCGCTGATCACTCTGCTTCTGTAGGAGTCGTCGTTTTGCACATCAATTCCCAAAACGAGGATTCCATAGTGAAAAGGCAAGTGCAGAACATGGCATTTTGTGCGGCTATTCTTACAGAGACAATCGCGCAACGAGGCCATTATTCTAACCGTCGTCTCCGCGCTTTCATCCTGAGGTTTAATTATAACAGCTGATAACAGACTATTCTCATGGACATTAAGTTCATATTTAAGGCCCCTGATAAACTCGTCTCTGCGCGTTCCGTTGCCTGAGAGCAGCATCAGAATCATGCCTTGTAACGTTATGTTACCCTGCCCTCTTATTGAAATTTTTCGTTCCATACGGTTCAGGCCATCCAGAAAATCCTCGGTCGAGACCGATTCGGGCATAAACTCGGCAATCCCGGGTTTAAGAACGCTTTTTATGTAATCGACCAACGTATATCGACTTGCAATCAGAACGTTAACAGCCACACCCATAGCGGCAAGTGATAAAAGCATATCCAGGTTGTCACACTTGGGCGCGCGTATGCCGGTGATAATAATATCCGGCTTTTCACGCATGACGGCGTTAACATTTTCTTTTCCGCAGCCAATACATGTAACAACATGGTGTGGAGCAAACTTATCAATAATCCCGACAAAGTCCCGGCATACCGGAATATCATTTTCAACAATCACAATCCTCATTGTAACCTCCCGATACACAACTCACAGCGGCACAAAAATCGATGGTGTATTTGTTGGTTTCAGTAAAGGGGTATCCAAGGATGCCCTCATCGTGAATAGCTGATTATCCCAACGGTGAGTAAGAAGGCAATTGGAACAAATGCTAAACTAATGATAGTTAGTTACATATGTGAATAATTTCCTTTTTTTCTTTAACATAATAGTATCACAGTCCTGAACAAAAATAAAATTATAATTTGTTATGTTTCTATTCCCAAAATTTATGAACTAACATCAGTTAGTTTTTGTTGGCTGATATAACGCCTGTTTCTTTACATTTCAAATCTGAGGCTTGAAACAGGCGTTATGCCATATTTTACTTATGGACGGCTGTGATATCAGTAAAGACCGTTGTTTTGCGCACCACACGCCATATACAGACGCCCGCCACCGCTATCATGGACAGCGCCGCGCCTACGCCGGCAACCGCTACCGGAATACGGCTCTTGCTTGCCTGAGCGGGTGCTTCCTCGCCCGCTTCCGGCTCTTCGGAATCCTGAGGCTGGGTCGCAGGCGGTTCACTGACTGGCGGTTTTGGGGCCGGGGCCGATGAAGATGATGAAGCGGGAGGCTCAGAGGGCGCTGAAGAAGAGACAATCGCAGGCGGCGGAATAACTGCCGGTTTTGATTGTTGGGAGGTCACGGGAATATCCCGGGGTCCCGATGGCGGGGTATCGTCCTCGATCCGGATGGTCTCAGATGCGCGCGCGGATTCATCCGTGTAGGTAATCCGGCTGTTCCCCTCCGCGAGGGCCGTAAATGTGGCGGCGTTCGTATTACGGTCTATGTCAACAGAAAAATAGGTGTCGTCATATTTCCAGGTACCCCTACGGTTCGGGCTTGCGTTCAAGGTAAAACTGTCGCCGACAACCACTGTTTTATCAGACGGCAGCCCCCTGATGTCGACGGTACGTTCACTATCCGGAATATAAGCCATGGGATCTGTATTAGAATCATCGTCCGATTCCCTGTAACTCCTGTAGCGTACATTCACGGTATAGGAGCCCGCATGCTGCATATTGAGATAAACCTGAAGTGTCAAAGTCTTCGGCAATTGGGAGTCAAAGCCCGTTACTGTTACAGCAGGATCCGTAAAAGGAATATCCGACACAGTCCCGTTTTTGTAGCTGACCCGGATCACGCCGCCTGTCAGTTCCAGGGACTCGTTTATATAATATCCCGTTTTGGGAAGCACGGTGAGCGCGTATCCGTTTATATCAGGATCCGCAACCCATAAGGGATAAAATACGGTTTTGCCCTCATAGGTTATAACCGCGTCTTGCCTGCCCAACTGAGCCGGGTTATATTGACTCACCATATCGGCGGTCACGGGAATATCACGGGTGATACCCAAACCGAACGGTTCATAGTACGCGCGGATCACAGCGCCGGTCAGATCCAGGGCATCCCCGCGCATATAAGCCGTTTTACCAGGGGAAAGGAGTTCTATACGGCTCAGGGCAACTTGATTAAAACCCAGCACATCATCGGTCACGGACACATGCAGGCCGGACGGCAAGGTAAAACATGCCGCATAAGGGCCGCCGTTTCGAATATACGCCGGTGTGCCGCCGTTGATGCTGACATTGAATTTTCCTGTTATGGCGCCGGATTTTACGCTCGGGTGCGGCAGCGTCACCGTCTTGCCCGATGTAATGATCATCTGTCCTTCTTCACCGTGCAGGGAAGCTGCCGGGGAGACATCACCGTCAAACCACAGACTGCTGTTTTTCATAACCGAAAGTTTACCTGTGAAGGAGTCGGGCCACGATGTCACACGCAGATATGTATTATCAAGAACGACCGTACCGAACCCGTAGGCGGCAGGCAATGTGCTGGTATAGCCCTGATCGGAACCGTAATGCCGATACACAATTTCGGAGGAGCCGTCGACCGAGCCGCCCTGATAATGTGCATACACAGCACCCACAGTGGCCGCGGACTCGAGATTTATCCTGGCATTTCCGCCGAGAACACCGTTACCCGGTCCGGCATACACAGCGCCGAGCGATCCGCTTTCAAGTGTGATATCGGCGTTGCCCGCGCCGGAAGTGACGCCGCCGCCGTATAAAGCGGCAATACTGTTATTAAGAACCGTCACGCCCGATCCAAAGCGGAAGGCGTTGGCAGCCGCGTAAATGACCGCATTCCCTGAAGACGGACCCGAAAGGACTATATCGCGGAAAGTCAGTGCGCCGCCGGCGGAAAGTTGCCTTGGCAATGTGAGCGTACGGCCTGTCCCTGTTATGGTTTTCCCGCCTTTTTGCGCCGTTTCCCAATCCAATGAAGACGAGTCAATCTCAGCCTGAATATGTATAACACCGATTTGTGCGGCGCCAAGCGCCTGCTCAAAAGCGGCAGCCGTCGCAACAGTGGACGCGCCAAGCGAAACCGCGGAATCCTGCGCTAAAACCGGTGAGAAATGTAAAACAGGCGTCGCCATAAGCACAAACGCGCAGACCAGGCACAGTATGCCTTTGACTGCTTTTTTGTTTTTCATATTCTCATCTCCTCGTTTAATATTTATACTTTAGCTCAATAGCAATAAATCTGTAAAAGTGTACAAATACCCTATTTTATATTACTATCATTATAGAGAAAAGATAACTATTTGTCAATGTAATTTGATGTTCCAATGAAAATTTCCGCCGCGAAACCGCCAATGTGAAATAAGAGCTTTTCACTACCCAAAAATGTGAAAGCCCGGAATCCTGCCTGCGGATTCCGGGCCTCCCCTGGTATGTTTGAAAAGCAGCTTGTTATTTCACAACCAGCTTATGTACATATTTATAGAGAATGAATGTCACAACGCTGTTAAGCCCCGCCTTTATAATATTGAACGGTATGATGACGGGTACAAGCATCTTTAAAACGGCGTCAATCGGGGTCCCCATAAATACGGGTGTTAAAACAAGATTCATGCCTACCATGGCCACAACCATTGTGAGCGTACCGGCGGTGAGGCCAAGAGCCGCGCTGGCACGCGTTTTTTTACTGTACTTATAAAGGTTGCCCAATACAATAGCCATGGCTCCCGTCGCCACCACATGCATGACAAAGCCAATCCAGCCGCCTGAACCGTGAATCATAAAACTTTGGACAAAACTGACAATAACAGTGAGGATAACGCCGGCTGCCGGGCCGTAAATC
>JAITVU010000178.1 GCA_031285645.1 Oscillospiraceae bacterium
GTTGTGTTGGCAATAGCCATTTCCATGGCGAGCGTCCCCGTGCCGGCAACCACAAATGTCTGGCCGGAACAGTTCATCAGCTTGCCCAAATTATCGATAACAGCCCTGTAATCCGCCACAAAGCGCGGATCTCCAAATGCCTGAATCTCCCGGCCCATCTCATCCCTGATATCTTTAATAACAGGCGTCGGCCCGGGGATCATAACAAACTTTTCTTTTGCCATTTTCTGCACTCCTCATATATGTATTCCATGAATGGTTCACTAAATGACAGTATATACGATGCAGCAGGCAAAATCAAGGTTTAAATCCCTTCATGGCTGTCAGGAACGGAGATAGTGGGACAATGCCATATGATTAATATTCAATTATTATCATTAAAAACAAAAAAGAACCGAACCTTAACATCAGGTCCGATTCTTAACTGACGGCTATTGCATCAGTCCAGATATTTCTCAATAGCCTCGACGACCTCGTCTTTTTTCCTGACGCCGACAAGGCGCTCCTTCTCCTCCCCGCCTTTGAATATGACGAGTGTGGGGATGCTGACGATATCATACTGCATAGCCAGATCGCGCTCCTCGTCAACATCAACTTTGCCGAAATGAGCCTTACCGTCCATATCGTCTGAAATCTCCTCCATCACAGGGGCAAATATCTTGCACGGCATGCACCAGGTCGCCCAAAAATCCACAACGGTCGGGATATCCTGTGAAATAGTCTCGTTAAAACTGTCGGCGTTAAATTCCGTCATATTCATCTTCCTTTCATAAAAAGCCGTTTCGTTTATAACCGCTTTTATTTTTTTATCGTATTGAGGTTGTCGATATATGAAACCGCGTTTAGCGCGGCCGTCTGTCCCTGTCCCGCGGCCCGCATATATTGGTGCGGCCGCCCGGTGCAATCCCCGGCCGCAAAACAACCGGGAATGTTTGTGCGCATGTCGGTATCCACTTTTATAAAACCGTTTTCCGTATCAAGCCCCGGCACAAGGGATTGCGGCGCGATTGCGGCCCTCAGGATAAAAAAACCGTCCGCCTCGAGCGTTCCGTCCTCAAATTCAAGAGCGTGCGCCTTTTTCTCCCCCATAATGGCTTTAACGCGTCCTTTTACGACTTCAACACCCGGTTTGAGCGTATCCGGCGGATCGCCGGCTGTGATAATATCAACCTACTGCGCGATGTCCTGTACAAAGTTGGCTTCCTCGGCCGCTTCGTGGCTGTACGCGAGAATCGCCACCGTCTTGCCCCTATAGAGAGGCGCGTCGCACGTCGCGCAATAACCGACGCCCCGGCCAAGAAATTCAGACTCCCCCGGCAGCTGCTTTGTCGAGAACACACCCGGGGCTAAAATGACGCTCACAGCTTCGCAGGTGCGCTTGCCTGAGGCGATTGCAAAGTAATCCCCCATGGGATATACGGTGCTGACCTGTTCGTTTACAACGTCAATCCCCATGGCAGTCAAATGCTCTGAAAACTTTTGGGCCAGCGCCAATCCGCTGATGCCGGGAAGGCCCAGGTAATTATCTATTTTGGGCGCGGTCTTAATCTTCCCGCTCAGATCACCCGACCCGAATATGAGAAAGTTTTTTCCGCGTATTTTCAAATTGACGGCGGCTTCCAATCCGGCCGGACCGCTGCCGACAATGACCGCATCGTATCTGGCCATGCGCTCGCCTCCCTTACTATTCTGGCAAATGGATCAATAAATATCCCTGCCGCGCTTGTTTGGAATCTGTGTTCAACAAGGTCAACGTGAGATTCCCGAGCAGTTTTTTTGTGCTTAGTATATAGTAGTGTTCCACGCGTTCCTTTGCGCCACTGCGAGACAAGGACTTACACCCCGTCGTTTATTAAAGACAGCCCTCATTATCCGGGCAGAGGCATGCAACCCTAACAGAAATAATATGCTATATTATAAAACATTTTGACAGCACTTGCAAATAAAGCATTGAATTTGTTATAATCATTTTAATTATTGTCGTCTTTATGCAAAAAATCTAGGAGGTCATCATGTCACATATCCATAAAAAATCCCGCATCACGGTCATTACGGCTGTTTTCTTGATTATGGCTGTTGTTTTAACACTGTTTTCCAATCTCACGCCCGCCCTGCATGCTCAGGCGGCGGAGGTGACAATCAAAACCCAGAAAGCCGCCGACGGCATCAAGAACGGTATCAGGGGCATTGATGTATCCAAGTATCAAGGCACAATCAATTGGAAGAAGGTCGCGACGGATGATGTGAAGTTCGCCATGTGCCGGGCCACATACGGAACCGACATCGACCCCACTTTTGTCACGAACGCAAAAGGCGCCAACGACAACGGCCTTTATGTCGGCGCTTATCACTACGCCCGCATCAAGGATTCGGCATCGGTTAAAAAAGAAGCGGCCGCTTTTATAAAACAGCTCAAAAAAGTCACGCTTACATATCCCGTTGTCCTTGATATCGAAAACCATTATGGTTTAAGCAAAACGAAGCTGTCGAACCTGGCGATT
>JAITVU010000179.1 GCA_031285645.1 Oscillospiraceae bacterium
ATTTATGACTATAAATGTCCCGAGGCAATCCGCAAGGTCGCGCTGGATCAGTCAAAAGTGATGATCAACAAACAGCGCATGAGCATGGATGTTAAGGATGCCAAGGCCTATGGTGTCGATCCCGCCGATTTTGACAACATCATGTTCTTCTGGGGCATCCAGTGCTACAGCGCCAGGGAAGTGATCGAAAATTCTAAAAAGGTGGTCACGCCGACCAACTGGATGAACGAGCGTTTCAACGCGTTCAGCGAGAACTACGCCCTGTGCGACCTGGCCCATATCCCAACGGACGACGATCCGGACTTCACCGCCATGACAAAGGTGAATCTCTACACATATAAGACGCCGGATTATATCCTGAGCAGCGCGCAGGACTTCAGGAAAGGGAAACAGGGCTATCAACAGCAGCCGTGGGGCGCGTTTATGGGCGGCCGCGCGCGCGTATTCACAAACCACATGGGGACGAGTGAATATGCGGAACGTCCTAATTTCCTGGCGGGGAATGCCTATCTGCCGCGCATCGCGCAGCATGAGAATGTTTTGCTCGCCGTTTACCGCGTGCCGATCTGGTATATCCAGTATTTCGAGACGCACGCGTATTTCCCGCGCCATGAATTCGACGAAGTCGTGGAGAAGGACGGCTGGGTATTCGGCCGCCGGCACAAAGCTTATATCGCGCTTAAATCAATGAATCCGGCGGATTGGAAGCCCAAGGATCCCAATATGTTTAAGGCCGTATATGAGGCGGCCTGGCAGGAGTATTACGACAAAGCGGATGACTACATCTACCACTGCAACGGCCACGCCAATGTCTGGGTGACGGAAATGGGCAGCGAGGCGCAGAGCGGCAGCTTCGAGCAGTTCATGGCGGGCTTTAAAGGCGCCGGCATTACGGGCGACACCTTCACATGCGCTTATCAGTCGCCTTCGCTCGGCGAAGTGGGCTTCGGGTGGAATGAAGATTTAACAGTTAACGGGACTGTGATCCCGCTCGGCGATTATGACCGTTATGACAACCCCTTCTGCAAAGCCGCATTCGACAGCAGGGAGCGCCGCATTCAGGTAGCGGGGCAGGATTATGTGATTGATCACAATATATAAAATATGCGAAACGCGCCGGCCTTTTGACCGGCGCGCTGTTTTAGGGGAGAGATGGCATGACAGACGTTCATATTCATATCGAGCGCGGCCCATACGAAAAGGACTGGATTGACTGTTTTGCAGAGCAGGCCTTTAGGGCAGGACTCGATGAAATATACCTTCTGGAACATTCCCACCGATTCAGGGAATTCGCACCCATGTATGAAGAGGCGCGTCGGTACAGCCCGTATCAAGATGCGTGGTTGTGCGACAAAATGAGATTATCAATAAAAGACTATACGAATTTTATCGGGCGCATGCGTGGCGAATCTTTCCCCGTTAAAATAAAATGGGGGCTTGAAGTGTGTTATTTTCCGGCGCATGAGTCTCTCATTAATGATATAGTCCGAACCGGCGACTTTGATTTCGTAACAGGTGCCGTCCATTGGGTCAACGGATTCGGATTTGACCACAAGGCTGAACTGTGGGCGGGCATTGATGTAGATTCTTTGTACACCGATTATTATATTCTTATGCTCATGCTCATCGACAGCGGGATTTTTACGGGGCTGGCCCATCCCGACTCCATTAAATGCTTTGGCCACAAACCCTCCTTCGACTTAACACACCAGTTTCATTGCGTTGCGCGAGCATTAAAGAGAAACAATATGTATGCGGAACAGAGCGGCGGACTCGCCCTGAATTACAGATTTGCGGAGGTGGGTTTGAACGGCGGCTTCTTGTCTGCTTTGAAGCAAAACGGAACGCGTATCCTGTTGGCGTCTGACGCGCACAGACCCGGGGATGTCGGCGCCAATCTGCGTGATCTTCAGGCGTTGCTTGATCAAAAGAGCAATATGGCCTGAAAACCGCGAGGCCAGCTTAATATAGTCAAACCACTTAAAAAAGCCTGCGAGCGATCGTTGAGCAGCAGCTTTTTAGTGGTTTAACTATATAACAAGTTCTACGCATATCGGGATTGCTGTTTTTTATTCCTGGGTGTACAGTACCTTTACGAAGCCGGATATATGGATACGTTGCCGGAGGAACTCTCGATTCTCACTGTGTTGCCGCCGCTGCCCACAACGCCGGTGATCTTGCTCTCAGAACCCGTATTTTTCATAGTGATGGGGTAGCCGATGTCCACATCGCCGCTGAATGTATCCACATCAACGCTGAATGCGTAATCACCCGGCATGATGAAATCGACTTTACCTGAAAATGTCTTGCAGTCAAGGTCCGCGGCTTGAAGCATCGCCATGTCCAGATCGCCTGACGAGGTATCGGAACGCAGACGCTGGGCCGTGACGCGCTCCCCGGTAATATTACCGGAAAATGTTTTGAGATCAAGGAAATCCGCGGTCAGGCCGTCGAACACCACTTTGCCGGACGAGGTGTCGATCAATACCTTTTGACTGACTTTGCCGTCGGTGAGGCGCGCATCCGAACTGAAGCCCTCAATGGACAGGCTGTTTGAAGTGAAGGCGGTGAGATCGACATTGCCGCTGGACGTGTTGACGGTAAAACCGCCCGAGACAGTGATGTCTTTGCCGTTCAGCTTGCCGCTGAAGTGTTTGCTCGACAGGGTATCCACTACAATGTTGGATGCGCTGACATGACCGCTGGATGTATCAAATTTGCAGTCCTTGGCCTGGATGTCCACAGCGTCAATATTGCCGGAAAAGCTGGTAAATTCAGCCGATGCGGATGATTTGATGTCTTTGACCGTGATACGACCGCTGCTTGTATTCACGGCCAGATGGGTGTATTGGCCACCTTTGATCTCGGCATTGCCTGAAAAGAGGCCGACTTCCAGGCGGACGTCCTTATTGCGGGGCAGTTGGACGGTCATCGTCCCGCTCAGTCCATACCCGGATGAATAAGTCGGGCCGAGGCTGAGCTGGAAATTCCTCTGGTTATATTCCGATTCGGCGAGTTTTTGACGGGATGCGCTGCCCGATGCGAGGATTTTGGGGAAATTGCCTTTACTGTCCGGGGTGGCATATCCTTCAAAATTGGCCACTATTTTATCGGAGGTGCCGATTTCGACGCTGACGTCGACGGATGAGAGATCCACAATCAAGGTGCCGCCGGCATCCAAATCAAGCGACCAGCTTTCGTTATATTCAACCCATTTATCCCCGCCCGGCGTACCGGCCGTGAAATCGGGCACGACCTGAGCAAAAACAAGCATGGTTGTGATGCCGCCGCTCACAAGAAAAACAGCTGTCAGGATCAAAGTGATCAATTTCAAATTGAATCTTTTCATTGTTACGCATCCCTCCCGTTAACGGTGTTGTAAAAAAACTGAAGATACTTCTTGGTGGTGAAAATCAGGAACTGGCCGTAATATTTGGCGGCGATGCAAAATAAACCGCCGAGTGATATGATCGAGATGGCGGCGAAAAAACTCACCATGGGATAGTCGACCGCAATCCACGTGACATTGGGAAATGTGGCGTTTATAAGCAGCATAACAAAAACCAGCACACCCGACAGAATAAATATAACGCCGCAAGCCGGTACGATCCACAGTGATACGAGTGTAATCCAGAAAGGGAAGACAAAGACCAGCGTAAAAAAGCCCATGCCGACGGCAATCCAGAATTTCGTGAGAAAACCGCGCTTCTTGACTGCGGGCAACGGACTGTCGGCCATATCCGCATCGCCGTCCCCCAGATACTCTTTGGCCAGCGCGGCGGGATCGCCCAACCGGACCGCTATATCGTCTTCCGGTTCGCCGTTTTCGCGCCCTTCCTCAAAATGTCGGGATATATCGTCCTCGATCTCCCGGACTTTTTCTTCCGGCAAAGCGGCGAGCGCGCCGCGCAGTTGGCTCATAAATTCCTGTTGTGTCATATATGCCATGGCTTATTTAAACAAACAAGCCATCCTCCTCTCCGGATATTATTCAGTTTAGTTCGCCTTTGCCGTCGTTAATAATTCTTTCAACGCCGCTGGTAAAAGATTTCCATTCACCCAATAATCGCGAATAACGCCCCCGGCCGGTGGGGGTCAGCGTATAGTATTTGCGTGGCGGCCCCTCTGTGGATTCCATCAAATAAGTATCCACAAGCATATCATCCTTTAGGCGTTTTAGCAACGGATAAATGGTCCCTTCAGAAATATCGATGTGATTGGAAACGGTGCTGGCAAGCTCGAAACCATAACAATCCTTTTTTTCCAGTAAAGCCATCACGCACAAATCCAGCGCGCCTTTTTTAAACTGGATATTCATAGGCACCCCTCTCGTGAATATAAGGCAATTCATATTAATGTTTGGTACTGTATATAATATAGTACCAAACATTATATTTGTCAAGATTTTTAAAAAGTTTTAATTTGCAGTCCTCACCATGATGTATATGTTCAAGCGCTCATGAAACGGTCGTGGCTTTATACAGGCGGGGAGAAAACCTGTTCAAGTCAAAAGACGGGCCGCAGCATATTCGCCTGCAAAACGAAATTCTGCTATAATAAAATCAGGACAGGCAAACGGACGATACAGATACAGAGGAATAGGGGACTACCATGGACCAAGAACGCTTTCAAGCCGCTTGCGGCGCTGTTATCAATCAGGCCAGGGAGAGAAAAGGGATCGGTACATTGTCCGAAAAAACGCTCCACGCCGTGTTGAAGCATTATTTCGATCCGTGCATGGAGAATCATGAAACTAAAATAGGGCCCTATGTGGCGGATATTGTGGGCGAAGACGGCATTATTGAAATTCAGACCGGCTCTTTTAATCAAATGCGAAAAAAGCTGGAAGTTTTCTTGTCTGTGGAGCGTGTGACGGTTGTATACCCCATCGCGCGCACACGCTGGCTGACCTGGGTTGACCCCGAGACCGGCGCTCTTTCTGCAAAAAGAAAGAGCCCCAAACAGGGCTCCAGATACCAGGCTTTTTTTGAACTTTATCGAATTAAGCAGCTTTTGACGCATAAAAACCTTGATCTGTGTATCGTCATGCTGGACATGGAGGAGTACCGCTTTCTTAACGGTTGGGACGCCAAACGCAAAAGGGGCGCGTCAAGGATGGAGCGCATACCCTTAGCGTTGATTGACGAGATCCGCATTACCTCATCGCAAGACTACATAAAGCTGATTCCGCTGACCGTGCCGCCTCTGTTCACAACGCGCGACTATGCGGCGGCGGCAGGCGTGCACCTGGCGCAGGCGCAGACGGCGCTTAATGTGCTGCATTATGTCGGATGTGTGCGCCGGACCGGCAAGCAAGGCGGGCTGTGGGAATATGAAATTGTACGCGACGAGACAATAGAGAGCCAAATGGCTTAGATCCTGGCTAAGGCCTTATTGGCGCATAAGAGGGGATTCATCTTGAATTTAAATGACACGGCGGGTCTGATTCCCCGCGGCTTGCCGCGCCACATCTTAATCCCCGCTGCCCCGCAGGGCGGTATCTTTCAGATACACAGTCTGCTTGCAGCGGTGAGTGTCATTTTGGAGCAGGGATGTCTTTCCTGAGGAGTTGAGCGCATAAAGGCGCAGGACCAACACGCGCAGTGCCGTGAGAATCAGGGGGCAAAGCGGAATAATGACCGCGCAGAGCGCACACCAAAGAAAGAAAAAACGCGGGCATATTTGTCCCATAAAATGAAAGGCCTCTTCGCTGTAATCCCATATATCAAGCTTGAGCCAGATGTTGACGACAAAACCCGTCAACAGTTCGCCGCCGGTGATAAAGGCGGCCCCGAACACGCTTTTCACCATCAGGCAAAAATGCGTTTGGGACAGCAGGGCTAAAACGCAAAATGAAACGCCGCCGAGAATGGTCATACTGATGTGGGTGTGACCCCGCCAGACAAGCTCGAGTAAATTGTATGCGAAGCCGCCTCCCGTGGCAAGGAAGCTCAATCCGATGATTTTATCCTTTAGTTTACTCATAACAAGGCACCTTTTCAAAAGACATATTATTCATTTTACGATACCCTGTTATGTGTTAAATATATGATGTTAAAAAAGGAATAAAAGTTAATAAATCCCTTTTTTAGCGTTTTATACTGATCCGTATATAAAATCATACGAAATAGAGCGATGCTTTCTTTGAGAAGAAAGCTTTTTAGCGATAGTTGAGTAGCTGATTTTATAGTGAATTCGATTTAAAACGGTTACACTGTTTTAAATCAGCGGGTACAGCCCGCATCCGCGCTA
>JAITVU010000368.1 GCA_031285645.1 Oscillospiraceae bacterium
CTGACGCTGCCAAAGCGAGCGAAAAGAAGCGTCATGCCGATAAAATACATAAAGGACATAACGAACTGGCCAACCGTCAGCAAGATTGTCGACATACGATATTGCAGCATGGATTGGATATGGATGCGTAAATACCTAAAATAAAGCATAAAGCCTCCATTACTGACAACATTTAATTTCCAAACAGCCTGAACACAAGGGGCCACAACACCCCGATGACGAGCCACAGAAGGCCCGGAATCAATACGAGCAGGATAATCCAGGCGCGTATGCGCTGTCCACGCTTTCTTTTATTCCCCTCCTCATCCATTACGTCGCCATTGAGCAGCGGACGCGCCTGTATTTCCTGTTCCGTTTCCTCCGCTTCGTCCATTTCATCGTCATCAAATGTCTCATCTTCTGTGTCGAAAATATCGCCGATCGTCTCATCGCCGCCTGCAAGATCATCATTGTCGTCGCGCTGTAAAATCGTCAGCGCCTTCTTTACAAGAAGCTCGGGCACATAGAGCTCCACACCGAAGCTGCTGTTTCCCATAATAACATTGACAGCGCCGCCCGCCGCTTCATGCTTTTTGAGCACCGGGATATGGTACGAGGTCAGCAGGGCTTCCAGCCGCATGGCTTCGCTCTCCTCCGTCACCGTTACAAGGAGGACGGGCTGGCCCGCGTCATACCGCTCGTTTTCCTGCGGGTATTCCGGCACCAGTGCCACATGGCAATCGCTGCAGGTCTTAACGCCATCATTATACTCTATTTTACATTTGGGACACCACGGCATGATATAACCTCCCTTTAAATATAGGGGAACACTGTCCTGCGTTTCTGAACGCAAGACGCTTGATACCCAACCGCTATGGGTTTGATTTTGCTTCTTACATTTTACATTTATCCGCCCTGAATTACAACCCTGCGCGCTATTTTATAAAAGCACCATTTACCCACGGCGAACAGGATGACAACCCATAATATCTGTACGCCAATATTCATAAACGCCTCCCGCGGCGCTATGTGGCCGGAATAAACCCTGAATGGCATATCGGCCGTATAGACGAAGGGCAGGGCGTACAACACTTTTTGCAGCATAGGGGGCATGAGCGGCGCGGGCAGGATGGAGCCGCTTAAAAATTCCGTCATCGTTACAATAACAAGGCGTACACCGGACGGCGACATCGTGAGAAATGTAAAAATATAGACAAACATTGAAACGCCTGTGGCTATAAGCACACCAAGGCTGATAGAGATGATAAACAGAAACAGCGACAGCGCGCTGTCCGGCGGGTTCAGCCGCCAGGGCGCCGGCAACAGGGACGCAATGGCTATAATCGGCAGGCAGCGCATGAGCACCGCGGCAAGCCGTTGGGCCATCAGACGGGAATACCACAGCTCGTACAGCCGGTACGGTCGGCAAAATTCGTACGCGACATGCCCGCTCGTGATCGATTCCAGCAGCTCGTTATCCTGGCTCCACATCACAAAAGCCGCGAGGAATGCCTGCCTGAGCCAGTTGTAGGAAGCAAGCTCCGCAAATGTCATGGGCTGTGCCTCCGCAGAGCCCTGATAGAAAGCGTAGTAGATCATCAAAAACATGAAGCCGAAGAAAAACTGCGTCGCGATGCCCGCCAACGCGGCCGCCCGGTATTGGAAGCCCTCGATCAGTTTCATCTTAAACATGGCCAGGTACTCGTTATCCTTCATACGCGATACCTCTCATACAGGGCCGCGATAATCTCCTCCACGGGCCGCGCCGCTATTTCAATATCCCGTATGTCCATATGGTTGCTGAGGGACGCAATCACATCCGACACCCTGCAATCGGCGCTGTCCAGTTCGTACGCCGCCCGCCCGTCGGCCCACGAGAGCAGTGTTGTACCCTCCGGCGTAAAAGGCGCGGCGCCCGTTTTAAAGAGTACCGTCAGAACGCGCGCCGTGTCATAGCGGGCGCGCACATCCCGCATGGATCCGTCGTGCAGCACACGTCCTTTTCCAATGAGCACAATGCGGTCGGTGAGCGCCTCAATATCGTTCATGTCGTGCGTTGTGAGCAGGACCGTCACGCCCGTCTCAATGTTGAGCTGTTTGATAAAAGCGCGAACCCGCAGCTTGGAGACGGCGTCAAGGCCGATCGTGGGCTCGTCCAGAAAAAGGATGGACGGTGCGTGCAGCATGGACGCCGCGACTTCACAGCGCATACGCTGACCCAGTGAGAGCTGCCGGAGCGGTGTCCCAAGGAGCGGGGCGAGCTCCAGCATTTCCGTAAGTCTTTCCAGCGTCTTTTTGTACCTGTCCGGCGGTATCTTGTAAATGCTGCGCAGCAAATCATAGGAATCCATTACGGGCACATCCCACCACAGCTGTGTGCGCTGTCCAAAAACAACGCCGATGTTGGCCACATAGGCCCGCCGGTTTTTCCAGGGAGTGAATCCCATCACCTCGCATGTGCCGCTGTCTGGCGTAAGAATGCCGCTCATCACCTTGATGGTCGTGGATTTTCCCGCGCCGTTGGGCCCGATGTACCCGATGATTTCGCCTTTTCCTACGGCAAAAGACACATTGTCCAGCGCTTGCACGGTTTTATACTCCCTGTGAAAGAGGGACCCGATTGCCGCGCCCACGCCCTTTTCGCGTGTGGCCACCTTGAACTGCTTGGAGATACCGCTCAATGTAATCATGCTTTCCTCCATTTCAGGCAAAAGGCATTTCCCCCGCAACGTCGTTGCGGGGGTATGGGTGTTTACGGAATATGAAACCAGAGAAATCATTTTATCATAAAGATACTTTAAAAACAAGCGGAATTTTCATCGTTATTCGGCGTCCGGCTCCTGTGCGTCATCGCGGGACAGGGCGTTGTTAATCGCGCTCACATAGGCCTTGATGCAAGCCTCGACGATGTCGGTGTCGAGGCCGCGCCCCGTCACAAGCGTGTCGTTGTTCCAGACCTGCACGATGCTCTCGCCCAGTTCCGTCCGCCCTTCCGAAATGGACTGGATGGAGAAGTGGTGTAATGGGAAAGAGTGCTTGACGATTTTATCCACGGCGTTAAAGGCCGCGATAACAGGCGTCTCTCCCCGCGCGACATGTTCATACACCTTGCCCTTGCGCGCAAGCTTCACAACAGCTGTCGCCGTGAGGTGCGTGCCCGAATTGACGACAAAACTGTCGAGCGCGTACACCTGATGCGCTTTAACCTCGCCGGCGACAAGCGCTTCGATATCCCTGTCCGTGATGATCTTTTTCTGGTCGGACAAATCCTTGAAGCGGGCAAAAACAATCTCCATTTTCTCTCTATCCACATGATAGCCAAGTTGGGCAAGGCGCTCCTTCAGCGCCGCTTTGCCGGAATGCTTGCCCATGACCATCTTTGTGACATGCACCCCCACATCCTCCGGTTTCATAATTTCATATGTCAGGGGATTGGCCATGATGCCGTGCTGGTGAATACCGGCTTCATGGGCAAAGGCGTTGCCCCCGACAATAGCTTTGTTGGGTTGCACAGACAAATTGATGCTGTTTGAAAGCAATTTGCTGGCCCGCAAAAATTGGGTTGTGTCAATCATCGTATGGGCGGAGTAGTATGCCTGCCTGGTGCGCAGGGCCATGGCGACTTCCTCCATCGCGGCCATGCCCGCGCGCTCGCCGATGCCGAGAATGGTGCAGTCAAATTGATCCGCACCGGCCCGCAGCGCCGCGAGCGTATTGGCCGTGGCCATGCCGAGATCGTTGTGGCAGTGCACGCCGAGCCGTGTCTCCGGCGCGAGTCCCGCGCGAATAAAAGCCACAAGCGCGCCAAATTCGGCGGGGTCGGCGTACCCGACCGTATCGGCGAGGTCAATGACGGTGGCGCCCGCCTTTTCCACCGCCCGCGCCACATCAAGGAGAAAGCTTTTGTCGGCGCGCGTGGCGTCCTCGGCGATAAACTGCACTTTAGGGCAAAGCGCCGCGGCGTGGCGCACAGCCCGCACAGCCGCTTGCAGAAGCTCTTCCCTGCCGACATTGAATTTATATTTCATGTGGATATCACTGGTGGCGAGAAAGATATTGATCATGGGGTCGGCAGCCTCTTTTATCGCCTCCCAGGCGCGGTCTATATCCCCTGTTGTGGCCCGGCAGAACCCGGCCACGGTACAGTTTTGAATCAACGCCGCGATTCGCCGTACCGCTTCAAAATCGTCGTTGGAAACAACCGGGAATCCCGCCTCAATGATATCGACATTAAGCCGTTCGAGCTGTTTCGCGATCTCGATTTTCTCATCCATGCTCATGCTGCATCCGGGCGCCTGTTCACCATCCCGCAGAGTTGTATCAAGAACCCATATCTTCCTGTCCATATGCTCCTCCTTGCCCAATTCAGGATCAGTTTCGCGGCGAATACTGTATACACCGCAAAAATGCAAAAACCCCGTCTCCCAAAGAGACGGGGTCAACCGCTGCACCACTCTTTTAAACGCCAAAAGGCGCGCGCCATGTCCACCAACACGCTCTCCTGTAACGGGAAGACCCCGTCCGCGCTTACTTTATTTTTCAGGCGGCTGCTCTGGCGCATGCGCCGGGTGATCATTACACACAGTCCCCGTGCCGCCTCGCACCACACGGCGGCTCTCTGTAACGGACATCCATGCTTTTCTCCCTGTCATCGCATTTATATCATATTCTGATATCATACTATGAAAAAGCGCCCTATTTGTCAATGGTAATACTTCACAATAAACGGGTGTTTAATTTATCAAAAATCACATCAGGCACCCCGGTATCCACATCAATCCCCGTCCATATTTCAAAGGATTTGATACCCTGGAAGATCAGCATATAAAGCCCGCTGAGCGTTGCGAGCCCGCAACGGCGGGCCGTCTTCAAAAAGAACGTCTCAACCGGGTTGTACACGATATCGACCGCCGTTTCAAATTTGCCGAGGATGTCGGCGCCCACGACAGAGGCGTCCACATCCGGATACATGCCCAGGGGCGTGCAGTTTATGATGACATCCATATGCGGCAGCGCGTGCAGCTTATTATAGGGAATCCCCTTTTTAGGGTCGGTGGACGCTGCCAGCACATCGCTCGCACCGTAGTCCAGCAGGGCCTCGCGTATGGCAAGGCCCGCGCCGCTCACGCCGCACATAAGAAAACTCTTTCCCCTGATGTCGATGCCCGCGTGCAAGAGGCTCATGGGGAAGCCGTAATAATCAGTGTTGAACCCGTGCGCCACCCCATTGTCTATTTTAACCGTATTCACAGCGCCGAGCTTTTGAGCCATGGGATCGACCGCATCCAAATAGACCATGATATCTTTTTTATAGGGAATTGTGACGTTAAAGCCCCTGATTCCAAGCGTTTTGGCCGCCGGTATCACATCCTTGAGCTGCTGTGGCTCCACCTCAAACACATTGTAGATTCCCTTGTGGCCGGTCATGTCATAAAGCGCACCGTGCAGCTGCGGCGACAGTGTGTGCGGTAAACTGCGCCCCAACACGCCGTATAAATTATATTGCATAATGTTCACCTGAAATACATAAATAACTGGCACTTGATCATGCCGTTATAAAGCTTGCGCCTTTTGTCCGCCTTGCGGCCGAAAAGGCCCTCAAAGTTTTCGTGCGGGCTGATGATATAAAAACTGTGTCC
>JAITVU010000370.1 GCA_031285645.1 Oscillospiraceae bacterium
GGCGACGGGGAATATTCACAAGAGCCAAGATGCGAACTTCTGGACATTTTGTCCTGAAGCGCTATTTCTTTACCTGAACATTTTCGCCTCCTTTTGCCGCCATGCAAAAACGCCGCCATTCTCTCCGATGGCGGCGTTTTATGTAGGTTGGCTCTGTTTTCGGTTTTATTGTAGTTGTACGTTGTAAAAGGATGTAAACGTTTATCGAGACAATAAAAAAGAATGGGCTTGGATATCCAAGCCCATTCTTTTTATATGGTCATGAATGCTTTTGCGCGGGTTTCGGATAGAGGCCCGCGCTCTGTAGCCCTTTGCGCACGGCCATGGCCAGGGGAACCGCCACGGCGACGGCCAGCACGGCATTCACGCCGGATACGGCGCCCTTTTGCGCCATATCAATCAGCGCCGTTTGAACCTCCGTGCGCAGGAAAAGTATATCTTCGAAAAAGTTCTTGGCCACATAGAGGACAACATAAGTGAAAGCGCCCGCGGCCGCGCTGATAACATTGTTGCCGACATGATTGAGCTTTTGTCCCTGTGACCGCCAGACAATTTTGCCGCAGACAAAAGCCATGGCGAATTTAAACACCAGCGTAAACGGTGCGGAGGAAATGTAAATGGGATTCGTAAAATCATAAAACATGGAACCGATTCCGGCCGCGAGCCCGCCGTCCAGGGGCCCGAGTAAAATGCCCGACATCAGGCAGAGCACATTCCCCAGGTGCAGGCGCGTGTTGCCCACAGCGGTTGGTATCATAAACGATATTTGCGAGGCCGCAAATGTAAGGGCGGCCATGATGCCGACCATGGCCATTCTTTTGACGGTGAATTTAGATTTCATGCCAAACAGCTCCTCAAAACATATATTTTGATTGCGCCGCCCGGCCCCGCTTTACAGCGATTGGTAGCCGGTGAGGATATTGTCCTCGGTCAGCCAGCGCAATGATTTCTCCAACATGACGCCGTATCGGGTATCGGCGCCGTAGCTGTAAGTGGTCTTGATGGCGAGCTCCAAAAACTTAGTCGCCCTGTCCATGGCGATCGGCAGGCTGTCGCCGGTCAGGATGCCGCCCACCAACACGCTCGCGAATATATCCCCGGTGCCGGGATAAGATACGGGCACATATGTACAGTTTACGCGCCAATAGGCGCCGCGGGCACGGTCATAGCCGACATTGGCCATGGTATCGTCCGCCAGATTGACACCGGTGACGACGGTCTGGTCAGGCCCAAGTTCGCCAAGCTTGGCTAAAATACTGCGTATTTGCGCGACGGTCAGGGGTTCGTGCGGATAATCCATCCCAAGCAGCATGGCGGCTTCCGTCAGGTTGGGTGTGATGATGTTGGCTTCGCCGACGAGCTCGCCCATCCGGCCGCGCAATTCGACGCCGCATGTGCGGTAAGCCTTTCCGTGATCCCCCATGACGGGGTCGACCACGGAGAGTGATCCCTGATAGGCGCGCAAAAAATCAAGGCAGTGGTCAACCTGCTCGACACTGCTTAAAAATCCGCTGTATACGCACTCGAAATCAAGGCCGAGCCGCTGATAATGATCCAGAGCCGGGCTGATATAATCCGTCAGGTCGCGCAGGACGACGTCGCCCAAGCCTCCCGTATGCGTTGACAGGACGGCGGTCGGCACAGGGCAGACCTGAACGCCCATCGTGGATATAACAGGCAGGATGACGGAGAGGGAACAGCGACCGAAACCGGAAAGATCATGTATGGCGGCGACACGCAGGGGACGGTTTTGCATCAGGATTCCTCCATTGGTTATAGTATATGAGGTTTAAATTAACAATGCAAATAAAAAGATTTGATCTACACTGCATATGATTTTAGTGCATAATAACAATTTGAAAACAAAATATCATAAATATTTATTGAATATGATGCAATCGTTTTTATTCACAGAACCAGTATACTTTCTAATAATAAAAAAATCAATAATTCAGAGGGCGTATTTTTTCTGCCTATTATTCAATTGGACGAAATTGCGGCGATGAAGCGGGACGTATTGACATAAAAACAATCATTGAAGTGGTCAATCACCAGTTTTTTACTGTTTTATAAAGCATGACAGTGGAGATAATGATAATATGTCGAAAAGCAAGTTATATCAAAAGGATATTGACTGTAAAGGCCGACTTTCGATCAGGCTTTTAAATATTTCACATGGAGGTATTGTATATGAAAAAATCAACTTCTGCAATTGTAACGACGACTTGTGTGGGCATGGCGATGGGTGCGGCCGCCTATATGATGAGCGGAAGCCACAGTGTGCGTAACAAAACAAAGAAGCTGAAGAAATCGACGGGCAGGGCTCTCAGACAGGCCGGCGAGTTCATCAATAATGTGTCATACATGATTAAATAGCCTAAAACACCCCGCGCAGGCGGGGATACATATATTTTTTAAGAAAACGGTGTGACTTAATGTCGTGCCGTTTTCTGTTTTTATTGGAGCGCCTATAATTGTATAGAGTTAAAATGGCTACACAAATTTAAATACGTGGCAAATACTGAAATGGCCTATACCACCTGCTGTATACGTCATAGACATGCAAAGCGTGACAGCAGGATTTGACCGCTGCGGTTTAAAACGGGCCAGTTTAAACTATATGACGATATATGAGAGAATTCGTGCTTGAAAAATTGAAAACAGTGTGATATAATGTCGTTCGTGGCATGCTTGTACATGAAGAGTTTGCCTTATACATATAGGGGTATAGCTCAGTTGGTAGAGCAGCGGTCTCCAAAACCGCGTGCCGAGGGTTCAAGTCCTTCTACCCCTGCCAAACCGGAAACCGCTTAAACATAGTGTTTTAGGCGGTTTTTTCATGCTCAATAATAGCCTTGACCCCTTAAATGACCCCTTACAGAGTTTGTAACAAGAAAATGCCGCTGCCTTCACATTGAGGGCGGCGGCTGTTTTTATGCTTTGTTTTGGTTTTGGATGCTTTTTATATACGCGTCCATCCGTTTAGCGCTTTCCTCCTGCATTCGCTCGCTGACATGCCCGTATTGATCAAGCGTGAATCCGGCTGAATGGTGACCAAGATTTGATTGCAGTGTTTTAACGTCGTCGCCATTGGTAAGGGATAATACCGCGTAGCTGTGCCGCATATCGTGGAAACGCATTTCTGAAATGCCCAGCGCTTTAATGATACGTTTATACGGTTTGCGTACCATCTTGTGGGAAATATACCGCCCCAGCTCATTTGTAAATACAAGGTTCCACTCATTAATCCATGCGGAACCGGCACGGAGCTGATCGGATGCTTGCTTTTATTTCCGGGCCTTTAATCGATCCATTACCATGCCGGCCGGTTTAATCTTTCGGGTTTTGTCGTGCTTCGGCGGGCCTAGATAATAAGCGCCCTTTGCTTTCCTTTCCTGTTTGAGCTGCTTGTTTATTGATATTGTACCGGCGTCAAAATCTACGCAATCCCAGGTTAAGCCGAGGATTTCAGATTGCCGCATGCCTGTAAAAACATCAATAAAGAATATCGTTTCGTACTGCTCGCCCTCAATGGCATTCAGAAAGGCGGTAAGTGTGTCGTCCGACATGATCCGCATTTCCTTTTTGACAAGGCGGGGAAGAGTGCATAGGCCGGACGGGTTTTGTTTGAGATATCCAAGTTTGACCGCCTGACCTAATGCCCTATGCAGCATGCCGTGAATATTGCGTATGGTCTTTGCTGCTTTCCCGCTTTTTTCCAAGGCATTATACAAAGTTTGGATGTCGTGCGTTTGAAGCTTTTGAAGGTTGACCGCCCCCAGGTGGGATTAATATGCTTTTTGATAATGCCCTCATAGCTGGTTTTGGTTCCCTCAGAGATGTTGCCAAGATAATCGGCCGCCCATGTATCCAGCCACTGCCCCACTGTTAATTTCGACGGCTCTACAAATGCACCGTTCTCAAGGTCGGCTTGCACCTGCTTCATCATCGTGACAAGCTCGCCTTGTGTTGGAGCATAAAAGGATTTGCGCACCTGTTTGCCGGTACCGGGATCGCGGCCGACAGTGACCCGGCACTCCCACCGCCCGTCGGCGCGTTTACGCATGGAACCTTCACCCTGGGCCTTGCGTTTCGGCATACTATTTGCCCCCTTCTCCCATAACGTCAAAATGCCGCCTGTATCTTTTCGGAATCTTGATGTCACAAAAGTATCCGATCTCGCTTAAAAACTGCGCTATGACCCTGAATCCATCGTTGTAGAACGCCGTTATACGCCGGGTTTTATCGGTAATGCCTTTATAATCGGGCGGGCAGATAAATGTCCAGTCCGCACCCTCGCGGTCGAATATGATCCGAAAATACTTGTCTATGTCGGTCGGTGGCAGGCCGAGCTTTTGCAGTAGAATATGATGCTCCATACATTCATCGATATGGCCCATATAAGCTTGCTCGCCGTCAAAGGATATCACCGCGAGAAAAGGCTCGTCCTTTTCCATGGCTTTGTTGAGGTCTTCAAACTGGCTGTAGCGGGTGATGGTCATGGGTATGGCCTCCTCTTCAGACTATATATTAATCGTTGACCCCAAATAATTCATCT
>JAITVU010000051.1 GCA_031285645.1 Oscillospiraceae bacterium
GGGCAGGAAGATCGCGGCGGCGATGCCCAGCGCGATGAGAAAAGCCTGCCAGTGCCGTGATTTTTGAACGTCGTTTATCATAAGTCCTCCGGTGTCGTGGGGCGGCGCGGAGCCGCCCGGATTGCCGGCGCGGGGCCGGTTGAGGCCGCAATAGCTTAAAACCTGATTTGCAAGCTTAGTAGTTTTCCGTTTCAAACGGCGTAATTGTATCAACACCTTGATACGTTGAGAACAAATACAAATCCGGGGTGTTTCTTCCGCTACTGAAATAATGACGCAGTAATTGTTCCATAGTGGGCGAATAGGTTCTCTCAAACAGTTCCTTTTCAGAAACCCAATATAATACGCCTTCGTCCGTTTGCCATACGTCATTTTTTGACGCTTCCCCAAAATAGACATAATGATAACAAAGGAAATCATCGATTCGTTTCACATGAACATATCTTAACGTTAAACCTGACACGTCGTTGCGTTTCAATCCGGTTTCTTCGTATATTTCCCTTAAAATAGCTTTATCAGGCGTCTGAAATTCATCCTTTTCAACGCCTCCGCCAACGCCATCCCACACGTTCGGGAAATGCTTCTTATCTGGAGAACGTTTAATTAGAAGATATTGACCCTCATGCTTTAGAAAGGCGACAACAACACATTCAATTCCCATGTTAATTAACGCTCCCCCTGACAATCGATGCATTATCAATTTTAATCCAGCACCATATGCAGTTCTTTTTTGTTCTTTTCAAGCCAAATTGATATAATTGCCCAGGAAATGAAAATCCGTATACTCGGCGCTCAGCGCGCCCAGCAGCGCCGCCACGGCGGGATCCTCAACGCTGCCCCTGAAATCGAGGAAAAAGCGCACATTGAAGTCCCGGCTCGCAATGGGCATGGAGAGCAACTTGGTCAAGTCGAGGCCAAACACGGAAAACCGTGTCAGCAGCCGGCCAAGCGCACCCGGCTCGTTGGCAAAAGCCAAAGACAGCGCGATGGTGTCGGCCCCTGTGAGCAGGATGTTGTCCTTTGACACGCAGATGAAGCGCGTATAGTTTTCATCGTAATCCTGCACCGAACGCTTAAGAACCGCGAGGCCGTAAAGGTCGGCCCCAAGCGGGGAACACAGGCAGGCCAGGGGGTCGCGGCTCTCGCTCACATATTTGGCCGCCGCCGCTGTGTTGGAGTATTTGACAGGCATGTAGCCCTTCTCCCTGAGAAAACCCGCGCACTGCAGCAAAGCCTGCGGGTGCGAGAGCGCCTGCTCAATCTTTTGCGGATCGGTGTCCGGCCTGGCGCAGAGGCAGTGCTCGACTTTAATCGCCGTAGCCGCGTTGATATAGAGGTCGTACTTCGAGACAAGGGCCAGCACCTCGCCGACGGCGCCCGCGCTTGAGTTCTCCACCGGCAGCACGCCGTACGCGACCTCACCGCGCGCCACAGCGGCGAAAACATCCTCAAACTCACCGTAAAACCGGATGTCGGGCCGCTTAAAAAATCGGCCGCAGGATATGTGGGAATAAGCGCCCGGCACACCCTGACAGCCAACCGGCGCCGATGGCGGCAAAGTTTCGAGGCGCGCAACCGGGCGGCCGCTCCCAAAGGCATGAGGGGGGCGCGTCACGACATCGGCGCAGATATCCATCTGGCCGAGCGTGTCAGAAAGCACCTTCTCCATCTGCTCCAAAAGGGGAGCGGGCAATGTTCTGCCCCGCATACGCTCCCTCAGGAGCGCCGCGGGTTCGCGCGCCGCGCTGTCCTGGTCCCGCAAAATATCAACCTCCACAGGCCTGCGCGATCATCAGGCCATTCCCGATTTTAGTTGGTTTTATCATAATCCGGTGGTATAATATATCTGGTGGCGCGGATGCCTTTTCCGCACTGAATCAACAGCCGGCGCCGGGAACTCGACTGTAACATTATACCGCCTGCGGCCCTGTGAATCAAGGGCTATAATCAAGCGCGCAAACCGGACCATTCCCAAAGCGCAACGGGCGGCCGCCTCTAAACGGCGTAACCCGGCCTGCACTGTCAAACGCGCATATGCACCGGCGAACGCCGCCTGCCGCTTTAAATGAGCCCCAACACAATCGGAGGCCGCCGGGGCAAAGGGACGCATTATATTGAGTCAAAAACACAAACAGCACTTTATAAGGAGTGATGATCGTTGACCGGAACAGAAGCCGACAATTTCGTCAGGTCACAGGCGCTGACCGATGTCGTCAGTAAAATTGCGGATCTTTGCGCGCCCGATCAGATTTATCTGTACAATCAGCGCATCAATTCAAAAAACGAGGTGTCGTCGTTTAAACTTTGCGTCGTGGCCGATGTGGCGGATAAATTTGCCGCCGAACACGATATTTATCTGGAGATCGACAGCGATATCCCGTTCGACGTCCTGATTTATACAACACAGGAATGGGAAGAGCTGACTCGGATATCCACAACGTTCGCTTATAAGATCAGCCAAACCGGGGTGGTGGTGTTTAATGGCTAGGCGCAGGGCCAATAATTACACCGACAGCAAACATTATTACGACTGGCTCGACCGCGCAAACGAAGATATCCTCAGCGCCAAGCACCTCAAGGACTATGACACCTGCTTCAACAACGCGGCCTTCCACTGCCAGCAGACGATTGAAAAGGCTCTTAAGGCCTATATTCTGCTTAAAAGCAACGAGCTTGTCGACGGCCATAACCTGACCTGGCTGTGCAAAAGGGCTATGCGGTACGACAGGGAGTTCAGCAAGTGGCTTGACGAGAGCGCCTCCCTTAACCGCTGCTACATTGAAACCCGTTATCCGGCCGACATTCCGCTTGACCTGACGTCGGATGAAATATCCCGGTATTATAATATGGCATTGGAGATGTATCGTTTTATTTGCGCCGAAGTGGATGAAATAACGGAGAAGAACGCCGGTCACCCCATGCAGCGCGCCGGGGACGATGTCCATGTGACAAAACTGCGCGACATCATTAATCCCGGCTTTGACGCCTGAGGGATTGATCCGGATAACAATAACAGTTCTGTCGGGAAATGGCGGACCTTTTTCAGTTTTGGCGGCGTTT
>JAITVU010000253.1 GCA_031285645.1 Oscillospiraceae bacterium
GGCAATAGACCGCACGGCGGCGCGCGGCATCCTTGTAAAAGACGGCAAAATAGCCTTGATGCGTGTTGGCAAGCTGGACTGCCATAAGCTGCCCGGCGGCGGCGCGGAGGGACAGGAGACCCCTGAAGAGACCTTCGTACGCGAGCTGATGGAGGAGACGGGCTACAGGGCGCGCATCACGCATGATTTGGGTGTTGTCGACGAGCACAAGGCAAAAACAGGTTTTTGCCAGCGGTCTTTCTGCTTTGCCGGTGAGGCGGAGGCGTATGCCGGGTCCGCGCTGACGCAGAATGAGCGTGACCTCGGCTACGGCCTTGAATGGATGGCGGCGTCGGAAGCGCTTGCGCTGTTTGAGGATGACGCCCAAACGTTTGAGGAATATACAATCCGCTTTATGTTTGCCCGTGAGGCCGCGATCGTGCGCGAGTGGATACGGGTGTGCGGCGGTTGAACCCATGGGGTTGAACGCCGGTATTGAAACATGTGTAAAGTGCAAAGATATTTGATTTTATTATCAACCGAAGGTGTATAATACCGCACGATCTTGCTGCGGGCAGGTTCATTTGTTGCCACAGGATTCCCTGTAAGAGGATTGTACAGAAGGTGACCGCGTGAATTTGAAAGAAAGAGCGAAAAAGCTTAAAACCGATATCCCCGCTGTTTTTTTGGCCTTAAAACGGACGGAAACACCGTTGAGGGCAAAAATTCTGGCGGGCATAACTGTCGGCTATGCGCTTTCACCTATTGATTTGATTCCGGATTTTATACCTGTGCTGGGCTATCTGGATGATATTATACTTCTTCCGGCGCTTGTGGCGCTTACGGTAAAACTGATTCCGCCGGAAGTGATTGAGGATTGTCGCAAGGATGCGGAAACCCTGTGGGAAAGCGGTAAACCGAGGAAGTGGTATTACGCTGTCCCAATCGTATTGTTATGGCTGTTAATTATTTTTATAGTCATAAAGGCTATTTGGCTTTAAGGACATTATCCTGATTAGTTTGGTTCACTTATGCTTTGAGAGCACAGGAGGTATAGCACATTGAAACACAACAAAAGGCATATGTTTATTATTGAGAGAAAGCCTGTCATAATGTCAATAGCCCTGTCGGTTTCCATTGGATTATCAAGCTGCTCGACACCCCCACCAGCAATCAATGATTACGACCATCCAAAAGCACCAACCCTTTCAGAGAGTATAGAAGAATACTATGAGATAAACCCTGATGCAGTAGGATGGTTAAAAATCGAAGGAACAGATATTAACAATATTGTCCTGCTCAATCCGAATGAAACCAATGGTAATGAATATTACCTTAATCACAATATCTATAAAGAGCCTGATAAGGACGGTGTATTTTGCATAGATCGCAAATGGTCTTTAGTGGATGGGCTGCCTCGCAATACGACAGTATTTGGGCATAGTTGGAGCGATGACAAGGATGGCCCCATCATGCAGCAGAGCAAGCGTTACCTTGATTCTCAATTTGCCGAAGCACATCCTTATATAAACTTTTCCCTAAGCGATGCCGACATGCTTTGGGAGGTGTTTGCGGTATCCTATACAACCGTAGACTTGCCATACATACATCCCAATCTTCCATGGAAAGATTGGGAAAAGGTTGTCAATGTCATTAGGGACTCATCGATTTATGATTATGATTGTGACATTACAAAGGACGATAAAATACTTACGATTACGACTTGTGTATATTCCGTACCCGGAAATGAAAATTTGCCTTTAGCAGTAAATGACTATCGATATATTATAATGGCTAAACTGGTTGAGCCAGCCGCCGAATTAGAAGAAGTTGCTGTATTCACCCCTAATCATAATATTTTGCGGCCAGACGACCAACCGCAAATAACTGTTTAATGATAGGATGTTTTGGCCTAATAAACATAAAGACAACTAAATTTAAAAAGCATTTAACGGTGGGGGTAAAGCCCTCACCGTTAAATGCTTTTGATCTCATAGCCCTTTATTCTGCGATCATTTTGTGTATCTAATATACTTGATTGAGTCCTGTTACCTTATTAATCAGGGGCTGTCCCGACCAGAACCTTGAGGTGGATGGTGATGTGTGTGAGGTCGTCAAGGTCGACTGTCGCGGGATCGATGTGCTGCGTCATCGGCGTCATATTGAAAAAATGCGCGCGCATATCGGCGTCAACGGGTAAGGTATAACGGATGTCCGTTTTATCGCTTCCATGCAGGTTCCGGGCGAAATGGGCGGCGACGGGCTCGCTGGAGTAATCCTGCTGCCTGAGACGGTCTCCGAGGGCCGCTCGGATCTCACTCAGGTAGTCCTTGCCGGGAATCACCTTGACAACGAGGCCGCCGGGGGCCAGGACGCGCGAAAACTCCTGATAGTTCGCCGGGGTCAGGACATTCAGGACAGCCGCCGCGGCGTGATCCGAAAGCGGGATTCTGTTTATATCCGCGACAAGCCAGCAGACGCTCTCCTGCCGCCGGCAGGCGGTGAGAATCGCCTCTTTTTCAAGATCCATGCCTATGACGGCGCCGCCCGACAGGGCAAGGCCGGCGGCATAGTAACCTTCTCCGCAGCCGGCATCCAGTATGACGCCGCCCAAATCAGGCGTGGTCGGCACACATTGTTTCACGGATTCCAGCACGGGGGCGAAATAACCGGCCTCCAATACGGCCCGCCTGCTGTTAAAAAGGGTCCGGCTATAGCCTGTAGACGTCTGACCGGGAACAAAATTAATGTAGCCTTTTGCCGCGATATCGAAGCAGTGCCCGCGGCTACAAACAAAACTGGCGCCCTTAATGCAGCCGCCGTTGCCGCAAAGGGGGCAGCGCAGTGCGGTTTCCCGCGATTTGAAGAGGACACGGGCGCGATCAATTTTCATGTGTGCGGATTCCTTTCCGTAAACCGGGTTGTACCATCATTTTACTGTTTAAACGATAAGAATACAAGGCTATCCAATAAAGCTGAAAAAACAATACCGTATGCAATCAAGAAATTGAGCCAGCTGTTTCCATGAAAAGAAGGAATGTGATTTCCCCCTCGGAGCGGTATCGCACTTTAATACCCCACCGCGAGCGGCGCGGAGTCCCGTCTTTGGGGTTGCCTGATCAAATGTGCTGTATAATGGCGTGAATAATCCGGTATTGCCGCCGGGGCTTACGTAATATTGAGGAATTCGACAATGTTTTCCACCGAATGGGATTAGAATGACAACAAGGTAAAAAATCCCTATTGTGGAGGACTGTATATGCAGAACAGGACGGATATGACCGGCGTCGCGATTATGGACAAGGCCCGGTTGCTGATCAAAAACAATAGCAAATGGGTGCGGATGGTGATCTCGGCTGTGACCGGCTTTATCATGGCCAATTCCTTTATTTTTGGCGGCGTCGCTCCGTTTGGCGTCGCCGCGGCCGCGGCCCTGAAGGGGTGGGACAGCTACTGCGCGGCCCTCGGCGCGCTGTTGGGCTATGTTCTCGCCTCCAACATGCTTGTGAATATGAAGTACATAGCGGCGCTTCTTCTGGTTGTGATTGTTAAATGGACATGGACCACAAAATTCGGGAAAAAGGAAACGACCGTGTTCAATGTCGGGATCACGCTGGGCGCCATGCTTATTGCAAGCGTCGTCGTCATCCTGACCATGAATTACACGCTGTACGACGTGATGCTCGCCGTGGCGGAGCTTTTACTGGCTTGCGGCACGGTTTATTTCTTCTCGCGGACGCTGCATGTGATTGAACACGGCATCACGGGCGCTTCCAGGGCCGATGTGTCATGCGCTGTCGTCAGCGCGGCGGTGGTGCTTATGGGCTTTTCGGGGCTGCATGTCGGCAGCCTCTCAATCGGCCGCGTTCTCGCGGCCATCCTGATTATGCTGTGCGCCCGTTACGGCGGTGAGGCGGCGGGATCCATAGCGGGGGTGACAGCCGGTATTGCGATCGGGCTTTCCGGCCGGGATTTCAGTTATGTTGTGTCCGCGTATTCCCTTGGCGGGCTTATTTCCGGTGTTTTCGGCGGCATGGGACGGCTGGCTGTGGCGTGCTCGTTTATCATTGTCAACGCGTTGACAGCTCTGTTTGTGAGCGAAACGTCGGATATTTTCACCGCCGTATTTGAGATATTCGCCGCCTCCGTCATCTTTATGCTCATTCCGCAAAGCCTGGCCAAACAGGCGCGCCTGAATTTTTTTGACGGCGACGGCACCGGCGCGACCCAGTTTGCGCTGCGGGACAAGCTGGGCAATATATCCGGCGTGCTCAAGGAGATCAGCGCCACGACCCACAAAGTAAGCGAGAAGCTCGGCAAGCTTGAAGGCGCCGGCTTCACCGCCGTACACAACAGTGTGGCGGATAAAGTGTGCAAGCGCTGCGGCATGCGCACGACATGCTGGCAGTTTAAATACGCCGACACTGTCGCCGCGCTGGGCGCCTGCACACAGACGCTGCGCAAAAGCGGCGGCCTGAGCAGGGACAACATGCCCGGCTATTTTGTCAAAAACTGCTGCAAGCTGGATATGTTCATCA
>JAITVU010000298.1 GCA_031285645.1 Oscillospiraceae bacterium
AATCGAGTATCAGGGCGTTGGAAAGCTCGTCTACAGCCGCCTGGTAATCACCCTCGGCCAAATACTTTTCTCCCTGCAAAAGCGCGGCGTTGGACAAAGCCGAAAAACATCCGGCCAACGGCAATACAAAAGCGAGAATCAAAGCACAGGCCACGGTTCTTTTCATACTTATTCATCCTTCTATTAGAATTTGTATTAGAGTATCTATTATATTTTTATACTTCGCTGTTTTAACCGGTCTCATGCCCACTTCATTATATCATTTTTAATTCCAGAATTCTATTCAAGTATTAATTGACGTTAAGGCTGCTCAATGTGCTATAATAATGGCGGCCGTTTTAAATCTTTGCTCATTTTATTTTCGTACCGCGGTTTTTTTAACCGGAATGGATTGTGACATGAAAAAGTATTTGCCTCTGATCTGTAACCTCGTCGCCGCTGTTATTTTCGGCTTCGCCATGCTCTTTATGAAAACGGGTATGCGCGTTGTCGGGCAGGATACCGTTAAATTTCTGGCTTTCCGCTTTACAGTCGGCTTTATCACGCTGAATCTGCTTTTGCTCTTCAAACTGCAAAAAGTCTGTTATAAAGGCAAACCGTTGGGGCTTTTGCTGCTTTGCGGGGCGCTTAACCCCCTTATCAGCCAGGTTCTGGAAACTTCGTCGACGACATACGCGCCCACCGCCCAGATCGCTGTTTTTATGAGTCTTGTGCCCATACTTGTGGTCGTGTTTTCTGTTTTCATCAATAAGGAGCGCCCATCCAGGCGTCAAATATTTTTCATGCTTGTGTCCATTTTGGGTGTGTTTGTCATTAACTTTGTCGGCGGCCAAATGCACGGCGGCACCGCGGCCGGCATGGCGCTGATTTTGAGCGCCATGCTCGTCATATCATTGGGGCGGGTGTTTGTGCGCCGGGCTTCGGCCTCCTTTACCCCTTTTGAGACCATCTATATCACGACCGGCATGGGATCGGTTGGTTTCACGCTTGCGACGGTCTTTTCCCACGCGGCAAAAGGCGCCTTGAACCGCTTCTTCAGCGGCCTGTGGACGGCGGACTTTATTGTATCCGTCCTGTATATGGGCATTGCTTCATGTGTCATCGCCTTCCTGTGCCTGACATACGCCACGGGCAACCTGCCCATTGCCGTGTCCGCGTCAACCGGTACGCTCAGCACCGTTATCTCCATCCTTGTCGGCGTTTTCATTCTTGGCGAACGCTTTCGCGTGATCGATATCGTCGGCGCGGTCATCATTCTGGGCGGGATTGTCGGCATGAGCCTGAGCTATGAACCGCATGCGGGCAAACTGGGTTCCGCCGCTGACAAAAGCGATCAAAAAGAGGCTTTGCATCAATGACATGCGTCAAATAACAGCGTTGTCCTTGTTAAAATGCACTTATTTTAATGTTGTCTGATCACATAAAAGGGCCGGATTCCATTTTGAATCCGGCCTTTTTATAGCTGTATAGGTTTAAAAATGCTACGCAATTTTTAAATACGCGGCAAACGCCGCGCGCCGCGGGGCGGCCTATATATAGTGAATTCGCTTTAAGACTAACTCACAAAGAAGCATAGCGAAGCGAATTCCCATTGGGTAAATGTGGTTTAAAACTGTACCAGTTTTAAACCTATATGACTATATAACCGCTTAATGTTATTCGCCTTCAGCCAGATGCGCGCCGGCGAGTTCGATCACGTCCAGCATTTTATCCCGGTTATAGCGCGTAATACCAATGCGCTCATGCGGCACGGCGCCGACATGGCGGCTCCAGGCTTCCATTTCCGCAAGGCATGTCACTGTTCCGTTGCCGCTGCCTCCCGCCGCGGCGACAATGTTCACCTTTTTCCCGGCGAAAACGCTCTGTTCTTTTCTCAGAGCTTCACATCGCCTGATTCTGTCACAGAAAAACTTCATCTTTTCAGACGGCTGCCCCCAATATACGGGCGTAATCAAAAAAAGGCCCTGCGCTTTTTCTATTTTGTCCTGATATTCAGAAAGACAATCCCCTACAACACAGCGATGCTCGTTTCGGCATATGCCCCAACCGTTGCCGCAGACAAGGCAGGGCTGGATGTCATCCGCGCAAAGATCGATGTGTTCCACTTTCCCGTTCCCGCCTGTTATGCCCCTGATAGCCGCTTTTCCACAGGCATCTGTCAGGCCGTCCTGATTGGGACTGGATGTGATGACGATATACATATGAACCCCCCTAGGTATTTTTAGCCACTTTTTCGCATCGCCGCGCGCCGCCTTCCTTCACCCTGACGATGGTAAAAATCATATCCAGGCCGGCTAAATAGCGCGGGTTATCGATCGAGCGGTTTGAATAAAACCGCACGGCGGCGCTGTAGCAATAGCCGGAATGTATCAGGGAAAAATCGTGGGGATCCAACGGCTCGATTTTATCAAGCGCCATCATCTTATTGAGAATCGGAACATCATATGTACCTGGCATCTCGATCATATTCCGGTAAATTATCGCCTCGGCTCTCGGGTCCGAACTGGCCTGTGAAGCGGTGATGAGCATGGCTCTTGACATTGTCTGCACGATTTCCCCCGGATAAATGATATTTGTTGCCCTGAGCACATCGTGGGGATGATGGGTTTCCACCATTTCCATAAGCTTGCTCAAGTCGGGCTTCAGCATTCTCATGTGGGAATCAAAGTATTCATATATGGTCAGCAAGAGGGCTTCTTTGGATTCGAAATGATTATATATGGATGATGCCTTTATGTTGACGGCGTTGGCAATCTGCCGCATTGACACCGCATGATAGCTGTCCTTCGCAAACATATCGGCCGCGACTTCAAAAATCCTCTTTTTAGTACCCGTCATATTCTCCATGCATCCAACTCCCCGCAGAAGAAAAATAACAGGGGTTTAAACACGTATTGATTAAGCATTTTATCCTCACAATTTTATTAGAAGTCAGATTATACCAGCTTGGCGCGCGCATTTGACACTTCGTTTAATGAAAAAGGTATGATCACAAATTCCAGAAAAAATTCCGAGAAGAAAAGCAATGCGTTCCATTGATAAAACGTTTATGGGCGTAAGCTGAACCGTACGCCTTTGCAAGCCTCATTGTAACCGTGCTTATTATTATAGCACAAAAATATATGAAACAGGCAGAAATATGTTGCGTAAATATGAAATTTAATTAAGCAAATTCCAAATGGACCTTTATGCCATGGCGAGATATGGCAGTGAGGGGTAGCGAAAATTATTTAGATATTGTATAATTGTTATTAAATACTTGTATCTTGTATTGATATACAGGTTTATTCAATCTGACAGGAGTTATGATATGTTGAGTTTTAATGCTCTTATGAGGCTGCCGATCGCCAAAAAATTTCCGAAGGGCACTGTAATCGTCGCGGGCGGCAGCGCAGGCGCGGACGAAATGTATGTCCTCCTTCAGGGAGAGGCCGGCGTTTTCAAAAACTATCGAACGCCGGAGGAACTGCAAATAGACACGCTGGGTGAAGGAACCTATTTTGGAGAGACGGCCTTTCTTATAGGAAAAGCCTTTCCATCATCCGTTGTGGCCATGAGCGATTGCAGCGCCCTTGTCATCGACCGCAAAAACGCGCCCGGCGTCTTTGCCAAGCAACCGGATCTCGCAATTATGATTATGGAGGGCATCTGCAGAAAGCTGGATACCGTCACAGGTTCATACGAAAAACTGCTTGACGTCGTGCGCGGCGGGCCGGTTATCCCGACCGCGGCCCCGACACCGCCTCAAGCCCAGGCGCCTCAGCCTGAACCCGCAAAACCGAAAACCGTCACCGCGCCTTCAAAAAGCAGCTCTCTTTTCCCGGAAGGGCACGGCCATTACAGTCTGGAAATGGATAACGACAACGACGAATACTTATATGAGCAAAAACTCACATGCCCTGTCTGCGGCCACGTGTTTGCTAACATGACCGTCATCACGTCCAAACTGCGCAGAGAAGGGACGGACAACGATTTACGGGTGCATTACAAGGATATAGAACCGCTTTATTATGACGTCATTACTTGTCCCGCCTGCTGCTACAGCGCCATGACGGAATCGTTTCCGGAGGGGTCCAAGCGCTGGCTTGGCCGGATAACCGACGCCGTCAAGTCTTTCAAAGACGATATGGCGATTAAAACCGGCAGGGAACGGGATGCTTTTACCGTTTTCGCGGGATACTATCTGGCCATTTTGTGCGCGCCGATCTGTTTTGACGATCATCAACTGATCACGGCAAGCCTTTGGCAGAAGCTGAGCCGTATTTATACGGACTGCCATGATGACGCCATGTACGATTACGCAACGCGGCAGGCGCTTGACGAATATAAGTATTCATACGAGCGCTTCAATATATCCGATAAACAGATGCAGCAGATTTGTTACATAATCGGAGACCTGTACCAAAGGGTCGGCGATCTCGACAACGCCAGGAACTTCTTCTTCCTCGCTAAGTCCAACAGGGCCGGCACCACCGCGCTGGCCCGCCAGTCCGATATGCGTCTGGACGAAATCAAGGAACTGAAAAAAGCGGACGCGTAATGATGCCCGGATTGTCATATGCTTTTTTATCCCCATGATATCCCTGAGAAAACAAC
>JAITVU010000299.1 GCA_031285645.1 Oscillospiraceae bacterium
GACGCCGGGAGGGGCCGCCTCCCGGACCCACCCGGCTATGGATAACCGGAAGAATTAAAGAGTTTGGGTACATACACATCGGAATGGCCATACCGCGCGCGTATTAAGTACACAGCTGGCAATGAAACGACGCGCTGCGGCGCGTCAACTTTCTAATAGTGCCCGCAGAGCAGGGAAAAGACCTTAAAACAATGCGGGCGCTTTGCGACGCGCGCGGGGCGGCGCTTCAAACTGGGAAGTATTGGCCAAATGAGTGAGACAAAAAACGACGAGGATCATTTTCCCGTCGTTTGATCTTTCATATTGCCCGTGCCGCCTCTTCAATGAGAGAGGTGGTCTTTTAGTCCGGAACAGTCCATTTCAGCATCGCGCCAAATTTCCGTTATGCGTGGACTCCCGACCCGCTACAGCAGGCCGTTTTTATAAAGCACCTCTGCTTCCCGCCAATACTGCGGATACTTCAGCTGGTAAAAGATATAGTTGGGGTGCTGTGGGTTATTAAACAAATCATCCTTCTTTATGCTTCTCACGATAATACCGCGGATGATATCATGGCGATACGGCGGCAAATCCTTATATTTTTCGTAAATAAAGCGCCCCTTTTTCTCATAGCTGAGAACTCTGTCATAAACGTCATCTACAGGCGTACAGTCAACGACAGCAACAGGCGTACTCGACGTCACGCAGAACGCGGCGCCCGATTGATCATGCGTGTTATACTCTCCGGCGCATCGGTAAACATATCCGCTTAGACCCTTATAAAAATATTCAAGAGCGTCCTCGAACATTTCCTGAAAAACCAGCACGCCATCTTGTCTGACATGGAGCATGGGCGTTTTGATCGGATATTTTCCGGTATTCCAGATGTAGTGGATCGCCAGCTGTTTTTTGAGCGTCAGATATACGCGCGCTTCATCTGAATGAGAATAAGGGGATGCGAAAGGTTTAAGCTCAGTCAGCCCTGCAACCGCCGACCCGTGGTAAAAATCCATGCGACACCTCTGAATAATCCTTCAATCACTTGAGTTGATACAGCTATGTCTCCGCGACACATGTGCAATTCTTGCCCGACTGCTTGGCTTTGTAGAGCGCTTTATCGGCCGCCGAAAAGAACTCCCTGCGCCCGCCGTATGACCGGTCATATGTGCACAAACCCGCGCTCAGCGTCACCGCGTGCTCAAAGGCCGGAAAGACACGCGCCGAAAAACCTGTTCTGATCTTTTCCGCTGTCTCAAAAGCCGCGTTCGCATCCGACGTCAGAACCGTGAATTCCTCTCCGCCGTACCGGAAAGCAAGGTCTTTTTCACCAATCACCTGTTTGATGGTCGACACCAAACCCAGCAATACAACATTGCCTACATCATGCCCGTACCTGTCATTGATGGATTTAAAATTATCAATGTCCACAATGATGAGTGAAAAAGGCCTGTTTAAATTGCGGCTGTTTAATATAAACTCATCGAGCTTGTCATAGAAAGTCGCATGGTTATAAAGCTGGGTGAGCGAATCGAGACTGACTTCCTTGGAGAGTTCCATGCGCTGCACACTCTGATCCACCGCCAGGTTTATAAGTTCCCTGAAGCGCGTCAAAACCATTTCGCAGAGCGTGTATACGGCTGTGATAATGCCTACTGTTCCGAAAACATCCATATAACTGTGGCTGTACTGGACGGTAGGGACAAAATAACGGATATAAAAGCCGAAGACGATCATATACGTTATGATGCTTAGGCCGTAAGCCATCTGCAGCGTCAATCGGTCGACATAAATAATCGATACAACAAGCGGCAGTACATACAGCGCATAGACAACGTTAATCCCGTGATGAAACGCCACGGCTTCCGATATGATTAATATAAGCGTCAGGACTGAAAAACGCCCCTGGGCCATGAGGGAAAACCGTGATATCAACTTTGTGTTGATCAATTGCATGACCAAAATAGTCACAAGTACGATCGAGGCCGGTACAAGAAAAAAATAAATGATGTAATCAAATTTCCTGATTTCCGCATCCCGAGTATACCCCATACAATAGAAAAGGGCTATCAGAGCCTCAAAAAAAACAAGGATGCCAAACAGGCTCCAATTCAGCTTAATCAGCCTGCTGTTCCACTTTTTAAGGTGTAAAATATTCTCTTCGGTAGAGCGTTTCAATGTTTTGTCTTCCTGCATATCCAGATTCCCACACTCCAACACTCAGTACTCAATCTGTTAATGATTTATTGTAAATGAACTTCTTCATGATCATAAAATATTCAATGGTATAAGACTTATATCCATCTTCATTATTGAAACAGCTGTCCTGTTTAAAGAGAGAACAAATTCGCATATATTCTATCACATATTTTTCTTCAATAACAGTATCTATTTATGTTTTATTACTCAAATTCTGTAAAAAATGTATTTATTATTAAGTTCAGCGTTCTCCGGCCGATTATTAATTCGGCTGGTATAGTATAAAATGTGATATTTCAGCCGAAATCTTATAAGGAGTTTTTGCATGAAGAAAACACTCATCCCGGTTCTTGCAGCTATGTTATCCTCACTGGTGATTCTGGGAGGCTGCAACACAACACCGGCCGGCAGCGAGTCCGGCCAGAGCAGTTCCACCGCTTCAGTAAGCAGTCAGGAAGCGTCTGCACCACAGTCTGAGGATACGGTTGACAGCCAGCCTGAATCCGCTGCAGATACTAAAAGTACACCCACACGCGGCATATGGGAAGACGATACCTATACTAACGACTACGCCCATATTACCTTTACCATGCCCGACGGCTGGGTATACGCAAATGATGATGAAATCGCGGCTCTGATGAATGTCGGCGCCGAAATGCTGAGGGATTCCGGGCTCAATTTTTCCGACAAGCTCCTTGAGCTTCAAACTATTTATGACATGATGGCGCAGGATAAAAGCACGGGCTCAAACGTCATCATCCTCTTCGAGAACATGAACATGCTTGTCGGCGGTTCCCAGTATACCGAGGATGATTATCTTGACGCCCTTAAAACGCAGCTGACAACCGCAGACGTCTACGATTATAAATTCGGCGAACCCATGGACGCCACAATCAGCGGTGAAACTTACCGCTGCATTGAGGCTGAAGCCGCCGACATTGGCGCAACACAGTACTATTATGTGCGCCGCAACGGGAACTATATGATCGGCATGATCATATCTCTGTTTGGCGGCACAGAGATTGATGATATTACGTCTAATTTTTCCTGATCAGCTTAAATAGAAAAAAGAGGCATGGCTCACGCCATGCCTCTTTTTTTCAGGCCCGTATGCGGGTATCATAAATTATTCGAGATTTGTTCAGGGAAATTTGTGATCAGCCCGTCCACACCCATTTCAGACATCTTTTTCGCGTTACTCCGCGTATCAACTGTCCAGGCGTAAACGGCTATGCCGCGTTGATGCGCACGCGCCGGCAAACCCGGGTCGAGACGCACTGAAATGTGATTGGGATACAACGCGTCCGCCCCGCAGAGCGCGGCATATTTCTCCGCCCTGTAAACGGGCCATTTATACAGCAATCCCGTGTTGACACGCGCATCTATTTGTTTACATTTCATCATGGATGAGTGATCAAACGATGAAAGCATCACCTCATCCGCCATATCCATCCCCAAAACAAGCCGCAGGACCGTTTCCTCGAGCCCCTCGTAATACACATCCCCATATTTAAGCTCAATATTGAGTTTCAGGCCGCTGTTATGCGCCAATGCCAGCACTTCGGAGAGGTGTGGGATTTTCTGCCCTGTGAATTGCTCTCCGAACCACAAACCGGCATCCAGGTTTCGCAATTCCTTGAAGGTCTGGCTTCTCACAGGGCCTGATCCGGTGGTTGTGCGTTCGAGCGTATCGTCGTGTATGATCACAGGCTCCCCGTCCGCGCTGAGCTGCACATCCGTTTCAATGCCGTCGCAGCCGGCCTGAACGGCTTTTTCGAACGCAAGCAGGGTGTTCTCGGGATAAAGGCCGCTCAGACCTCTGTGGGCCAGTATACAAGGCCGCATATACGCCTCCCGTCATGGTTTCAATGCTGTCAGAATGTATCATTCATGATTCATTTTATGTCATAAAAAAATAAAATATATCAATTATTTACGCACGAATTCCCATGAGTCGCGCTCATCATATCGGAGAAAATAGAACTGAACCATTTTACAATTTACACGCCTGTTAATATAAACGTTCGTTATTAGCCCAACAAATAAACGATATTTCTGCGAAGATAGTCGGAGGTTAGTATGATCAGCAATAATACTTTTATCGGCACAGGGCGCAATCCAGACGGGCCCGACCTGCCGCTCGGATTCGGCATGCTGCTGGCGCAGGACGCGGACGCCATGAACGCTTACGGACAACTGAGCAACAGCGAGAAAGCGTCTGTCATCAGTTATATTCAAAGTTCGACCACGGGTGCGGATGCCAAAAACCGCATCGCGCAATCCGTCAATAATCTGAAAAGCGGTACAATCAGTTTTAGCTAGAAAAACGCCCGCATGGCATGCCATGCGGGCGTTTTGTATTTGCTGAAATTATTTGGCAATAGGCAATACATAAAGAAGAACGCATAAATAATGCAATATGCTGCCA
>JAITVU010000359.1 GCA_031285645.1 Oscillospiraceae bacterium
ATGCTCGCGGCTTTAATGACCATTGTATTGCCGGTGGCGATACACATCGGCGCCATCCAGCCCATGGGAATCATGGCGGGGAAATTAAATGGCACAATGCCGGCGAAAACGCCCAGAGGCTCGCGGTAGAGGGTGGTGTCGACGCCGTTGGAGGTATCCATGAGGGATTCGCCCATCATCAGATTGGGCGCGGAAATAGCCTGTTCGGTGGCTTCCTTGGCTTTGAGCACGTCACCCTCAGCGTCGCCCCAGGACTTCCCGTTTTCCCTTGCCACCATATCCGTGAGCTCATCCAGGTTTTTGATCAGGAGATCGCGCAATTTATACAATATCTGAACACGGCGCATAACGGGCGTGCCGGACCAGCCGGGATACGCGTCCTTCGCCGCCTTGATGGCGAGATTAACTTCATCCTTGGTGCAGCACGGCGCCTTGGCCATGACTTCACCCGTGCTGGGGTTAAAAACATCCATATACCTGTCCGTCTTGGACTCGACCTTTTGGCCGTTAATAAAGAGCTTAAGTGTTTGCATTTTTTTCCTCCCTCAAGTGTCTGACATTCTTTTTCTTTCATTGTACCAATATTCTATTTTCTTGTAAACATTACTTTTTCCATATTGACTGTAAAAACTTCTGAAAAGCAAATAAATATTGACCAAAAACTCAATATTAATAAAAAAAGGCTGTTCCAAATCAGAATTATATGTGTTAATATATAAACAAACAAAGCGGCTGCGCAACTTTGTTATTTTTATGGCAATCGACATTTGCCGGTATGCGCTTGCGGCTGCCGGGATAACCGCCTATACCAGGCGCCCTATTCCAAAGCAGCGGGATGAAAAAGTATGCGTATTATATGGAGGATGAGCTGATTGATCAGGGACAAGCGTTTTTACACCTATTTCTTTTCCATGGTGATACCCATGGCGCTGCAAAACATTGTGGTTTTCAGCGTGAATCTCGCGGACAACGTCATGATCGGCGGCTATGCGGAACTCTCGATTTCCGCCGTGGCCGTGGCAAACCAGATTCAGTTTGTGCTCCAGATGCTCACAATGGGGATCAGCGAGGGTATGGTGGTGCTGAGCGCCCAGTATTGGGGCCAAAAGAGGCTTAAGGAAATGAAGAGCATCATCGGCGTGGGCATGAAAATGCAGGTGATTTTGAGCTTTGTGTTTTTCTTCATCATTTTCTTTTTCCCGGCGCAGGTATCGCGCATCATCACGCCGGACGCGGACGTCATCGCCGAATCGGTTCAATACCTCCAAATCATGTGCTTTACATATTTCACTTACTGCATGACCAATCTCCTGCTCTCAGCCATGCGCTGCGTTGAAAGCGTGCGGGTGGGTTTTGTCGTTACGCTCTCGGCCCTTGTGATCAACATCATCTTCAACTACATCCTGATATACGGTCATTTCGGCGCGCCGCGCATGGGTGTGCGCGGCGCGGCGCTGGCCACGCTGATTTCACGGCTTGTGGAATTCGCCATCGCGGTTGTTTATATACTGCGCATTGACAAAAAACTCAAACTGCGTTTCAAGGAAATGTTCGCGCCGGATTTTACTTTTTTCATGGACTATATTAAAAGCGGTCTCCCCGTAATCCTGTCGAACTTTATCTGGTCGCTCGGCACAGGCGCCCAGGTCGCGATTCTCGGCCGCCTGGGCGCGCAGGCACTGGCCGCCAACGGCATCGCGGGCACACTGTTCCAGATGTTTTCCGTCGCGTGCGGCGCGTTATCGGGCGTGTCGGCGATTGTAATCGGCAAAACCGTCGGCGAAGGCGACTTTGAAAAAGTGCGGCAGTACGCTCATACGCTGCAGGTTATCTATCTCATTCTGGGCGTTTTGTCAGGGCTTGGCCTGTTCGCGAGCAAGGGCCTGCTCCTGCGCATTTACAACATCGCTCCCGAAACCTACGCCCTGGCGAACGGCTTTTTGACGGTGCTCAGCTTCACGCTTATGGGCACGACTTATCAGGTCCCCTGTCTGACAGGCATCGTGCGCGGCGGCGGCGACACAAAATTTGTCCTGATCAACGACACCATATTCCTGTGGCTCATTGTCATCCCGTCCTCGGCCATCGCCGCGTTTGTGTTCGGCTGGCATCCCGTCGTCGTTTATATTTTCCTTAAATGCGACCAGGTTCTCAAGTGCTTTGTGGCCATCGTCAAGGTCAACCGCTTTAAATGGATCCGGGTGCTGACACGGTAAAAACCAACATGTGGGAGTTACGGTAATGATAAGATGTGCTAAACAAACGGATATGGATGATATTTTGACCGTTTATGCCGCCGCGCGGGACTATATGAAAAGAACCGGCAACGCCGGGCAATGGGGTGACCATCATCCCCCTCAAAGTTTGCTTGAAGACGATATCAAAAAGGAACACTTATACGTCCTCGATAATAAAGGCATTCATGGCGTGTTTGCCTTTATTATCGGCGACGATCCGACCTATCACCGCATTGATCACGGAGCGTGGATAAGCGACGAGCCGTACGGCACGATCCACCGCATTGCCAGTGACGGCCAGACTAAAGGCATATTCAAGCAGTGCCTTGCTTTCTGCCAAAACATGTCGGACAACATACGCATCGATACCCATCATGACAACAAGACCATGCGGCATTTAATTGAAAAAAACGGGTTTCAACGATGCGGGATTGTGTATATGGAAAACGGTAGCCCCCGCATCGCTTACCAATATGTAAAATCCACATAACAAATGGCCTGTGAATGGGCCGCTTTAAACCGGACATTATTCTGTCAGACAAAACGGGCGGCTTGGCCGCCCGTTTTCTCATTATCCAAATATGTGTGGATTTACGCCTCAAACGCCTCATGAATCGCGTTGACGGCGTTTTTCGCGAGATCCTTGTCAATGAGGACCGATATCTTGATCTCGCTTGTTGAGATCATATGGATGTTGATGTTGGCTTCGCTGAGCGCCTCGAACATTTTAGCCGCGACGCCCGGATTGCTCTCCATGCCCGCGCCGACAACAGATACCTTGGAGACATTGTCGTCCCAGGCCAGTTTGGCGAAGCCGATACTCTCCTGCGCGTCATTGAGCGCGTTGACGGCTGCTTTAACATCGTCTGCGGCGACGGTGAATGTAATGTCTTTCGTGCCGTCGCGGCCTATGGACTGGAGTATGATGTCGACGTTTATTTTAAGGCTGGCCAGCAGGGAAAACACTTTGAACGCGAAACCCGGCTCATCCCGAACGCCAACGAGGGATATCCGCGCGATATTATCGTCCTTAGCCACGCCCTTAATCAACATTTTTTCCATTTTCGATACCTCCTTGACAATGGTGCCGGGTTTATTTTCAAGACTGGAGAGCACTTCAAGCCGCACATTATATTTCTTAGCCATTTCCACCGAACGGTTATGCAGCACCTGCGCCCCGAGGGAGGCGAGCTCGAGCATCTCGTCGTAAGAGATGGAGTTCAGTTTATTCGCGCCCGGAACGACGCGGGGATCGGCCGTATAGATGCCGTCCACATCTGTGAATATCTGGCATTTGTCGGCATGCAGCGAGGCCGCGATGGCAACGGCGCTCGTGTCCGAGCCGCCACGGCCGAGCGTTGTGATGTCGTCGTAGCGGTTAATGCCCTGAAAACCTGTCACAATGACGATATTGTTTTTGCCTATCTCATTTTCCAGCCGCTCCGTGTTCAGGCGGCGGATGCGGGCGCGGCCATGATTCGAGTCGGTCAGGAAGCCCGCCTGCCAGCCTGTGAGCGGCGTCGCCCTGTAGCCCATCTTATTAATAAGCATACTGAGCAGCGCGGCGCTGATCTGCTCGCCGGTGTTGAGCAGAAAATCCATGTCCCGCGCGGAGGCGTCAGGGCTGATTTCCCGCGCTTTCTCAATCAGCTCATCGGTTGTGTCCCCCTGAGCCGACACGACCACGATCACATTGTTGCCCTTGTCGGCTTCGGCTGTGACGATGCGCGCGACATTTTGCAGCCGCTCGGCATTGGCGACGGAGGAGCCGCCGAATTTTTGTACGATCAATGCCATTGAATCATTCCTTTCACGCGTCCACGCATACACAGCGGGCGCAGCTAACCAAATTAAATCGAAAGTGTTTTTTATTTGTTATACCACGGTAAGCGCGCCTAAAAGCACATACGGGCCGCCCGCCATCCGCATAAAACGGGCGTAAGGATTCATTTTAGTCCCGCATCAGGATCGCGCCTTTATTGTCTATAGAAAGTATATGCAATCCCCAGCTTTGCAGACCCATCTCATCCAGGCTGTCGCGGGTTTTCTGCCCGAAATCAAGCACCGCGTCGTCAACAATGGCCATAATAGATGACCCCGCCCCGCTGACATAAGACGCGTAGGCGCCGTTTTGATAGCACATCTCCATCACATCCCTGCCTTTTGGAATCAGTTCAAGCCGGTAAGGGTGGTGGAGCCTGTCGTCCGCGGCGGCACGCAGGTTCTCATATTTTCCGGAATAGAGGGATACGGCCATGAGCGCCGCCCGCGCGAGGTTGAACCGGGCGTCCACATGTGAAACCGTGTCCGGCAAAACCGAGCGCGCCAAGGATGTTTTAAGTTCAAAATCCGGGATAATAACGGCGAATTTGAGATCGTCGCTGACGTCCTGCTTGACGTAATGCACGCGCCCGCCGTCGAGCACAGCGGTGACGAGACCGCCCGTCAGGGCGGGCGTCGAGTTGTCGGGGTGCCCCTCCATCACAGCGGCCATGTCAATGATTTCATCCTGGCCAAGCGGGCCGCCCAGCATTTCGTTGGCGCCGATCAGGCCGCCGATAATACAGGCGGATGAACTGCCCAGCCCGCGGGCAAAGGGAATATTGTTGATCTGCTCAAGCGCAAGGCCGCGCAGTTTTTTGCCGCAGGCCTCATAAACACGCCTGACCGTTTTATAGACCAGGTTTTCCGCGTCAAGCGGAATATCCGCGCCGTCCCGCGACAGGATGGACAGTGTATCGGATTCCCGCATATAGACATAGTTGTACATGGAGACGGCAACGCCGAGGGCGTCAAATCCGGGGCCTATATTGGCGCTTGTGGCGGGGATTCTGATTTTGACCATATCAGTAATCCAGCCGGCGGATCACACTGAGGATTTCGGCGCCGCCTTTTTTAAGCGCGCCGAGTTTTTCTTCGGCATCCCCTTCGCGCAGTTCGGGCGTCAGGAACGCATACTCATCCGCGGGACTGTCCTTTCGGCTCAGAGGCTGCACGGTTCCGAAAGCCGCCCGGGCTTTCTCTTCCATCCCCGCTCCCCTGCAGCGGACATACAAAACGGCCGGCTCATCTTTATAGTCCGCGACATTGTTGTCTGCGCTGTCCTGCCAGTGCAGGCTGCGTATTGTCCCTGTGGCTTTGACACAGTCCACAATATCGCCGATAACAGCCGACGCTGTGGGCAGTTTGCCCGCACCCTTACCATAAAAAACAACGTCGCCCGTCGCATCGCCACGCACCAAAATGCCGTTAAACACATCGTCTATGCCCGCGAGCTGGCTTGTTTTCGGTATCATGGCCGGACTGACCATGGCGAAAACCTGTTCGCCCGACCGGTGCGCGCGCCCGATTAATTTAATCACACAATCCGCGCGCGCCGCGTACTTAACATCTTCCAATGTGATTTGAGTGATCCCCTGTGTGGGCACGTTTTCAGGATAAACATGGCTGCCGAACGCAAGCGAGGCGAGAATGCAGATTTTGCGGCACGCGTCGTGCCCTTCAACATCCGCGGCCGGGTTGGCCTCGGCGTAGCCGAGCTCCTGCGCCATTTTCAGCGCAGCGTCAAAGGGCATATCCTCGCCGATCATTTTTGTCAGGATGAAATTAGTCGTGCCGTTGAGGATGCCGGCAATTTCGTCGATTTCATTCGCCGCCAGGCACTGGTGCAAGGGCCTGATAATCGGGATTCCCCCGCCGACGCTGGCTTCAAACAGGAAATTGACGTTATGCGCCGCTGCCGACTCAAGGAGCGCCGCGCCCTTGGCCGCCACAAGCTCTTTGTTGGAGGTGACAACGCTTTTCCCCGCCTCAAGACAGGTTTTGACAAATTTATA
>JAITVU010000045.1 GCA_031285645.1 Oscillospiraceae bacterium
CCCGTTACATGTCGGCATCGCGAATATCAATTCGTCCGGGCAGTGCGTTATTTCGGGCGGCGTCGCGGGCGTTTCGGAAGCGGGCGACGCATTGGCCCGCCGCGGTGCAAGGGTTGTCCCGCTGAATGTCAGTGCCGCTTATCACAGCCGGTATATGAAAACGGCGTCTGAACAGTTTAAACGCGAATTGGATACATACAGGTTCCGCCCCGCCCAATATCCCGTTGTATCAAATATGGACACCGGCTTATACAGCGATAATAGCGATATGCCTGCCTTGCTGTCCAAACATATGACAGCGCCTGTTTTGTGGTCGGATACGATGACGTATCTCGCGGATCATGACGTGCGATATGTTATCGAACTGGGCCCAAAAAATACCTTGTGCAGATTCTTTGGCGATTTCCCCGATATCCCGGCCTGGCCGATTGATAATGATGAAGAGATGAATGCCATGTTGGCGCGGCTCGGGCAAGACTGTGCGATTTGGATTAAACAGTTTATGGCAGTCTGTGTCGGCACCGAGAATTTAAACAGTGATGCAAAGGCATACGAGGAAGGCGCTGTTAAGCCTTACAGGCGATTGGAAGAAACCGTGGGGCGGATAGAATCAGGAGAGTGGCTGCCATACGGGGAAATTCTCCGGCAGGCGTTTAACGACATGAAAAAGGTGTTGGCGGCAAAAAGGGTTCCAAGGTGCGAAATGGAAGAGATATACGGGGATTTGGAGCTGTCCGATCAATTGATGAAGGAGCGCCATACATGAGAGGAATAGTCTTGGCAGGAGGCGCAGGAACGAGGCTTTATCCCTTGACAATGGTTACATCGAAACAATTGTTGCCGGTTTATGACAAGCCTATGATATACTATCCATTATCGGTTTTAATGATGGCTGGTATTCAGGATATCCTCATAATTTCAACACCCCAGGATCTGCCAAATTTTCAGCGCTTATTGGGGGATGGTTCCGATTACGGGATCTGTTTAAAATATGCGCAACAGCCGTCGCCGGACGGTCTTGCGCAAGCGATTTTAATTGGCGAAGGATTTATTGGTAACGATTGTTGCGCTTTAATACTCGGGGACAATATATTCTACGGAAGCGGCTTAAAACAACACCTGAAAAATGCTGCGCAAAAAGAATATGGCGCAACGATATTCGGCTATCATGTTGAGGATCCCGGGCGATATGGGGTTGTTGAGTTTGATGAGGAAGGGAAAGTGATGTCTTTAGAAGAAAAGCCCTCTGTACCTAAATCAAATTATGCCGTTACAGGGCTGTATTTTTATGACGCGGATGTCTGCAGCTATGCGAAACAATTAAAACCCTCGCCTCGGGGAGAACTGGAAATTACGGATCTGAACCGGATATATCTCGACCGGGGCCGATTGGATGTGGTTATTCTTGGACAGGGCTTTGCGTGGATGGACACGGGCACTGTTGAGGCGCTCAACAACGCCTCTGAGTTTGTAAGATCCGTTGAATGTCTGCAAGGAATTCAAATATCGGCCATTGAAGAAATCGCCTACATAAATGGGTGGATCGATATTGATCATCTTCTGCGAGCTGTGAAAAAGCATGAAAAAACATTATATGGGAAGCACCTGAAAGCTGTCGCGGAAGGGAAATTGACCTGCTGAGAGGAGATTGCCGCATGAAAGTAGTGAAAACCAAGCTGCGTGATGTGTACATACTTGAGCCGGAAATATTTGAGGATCAAAGGGGATGGTTTATGGAGAGCTGGTCCGCGAAGAAAATGGATATGGCCGGACTTCATTACGCATTCGTGCAGGATAATCACTCTTTCTCTTCCCGAAAAGGTGTGTTGAGGGGGCTTCATTATCAAAAGGGCGATCATGCGCAAGCAAAACTGATACGATGTATATGTGGCGCCGTACTGGATGTTGCCGTTGATTTGCGCAAAGGCTCTCCAACATTTAAACAATGGATGAGTATTGAATTGACGGCGGAGAATCGACGCCAACTCTTGATTCCCCGGGGCCTTGCCCACGGTTTTGTAACACTGACGGATGAGGTTGAATTTTTCTACAAAGCGGATCATTATTATGATCCAGACTCGGAGCGCGGCATTTTATGGAATGACCCTGAAATTGGCATTGATTGGCCCGTTGATATCAAACCAATTCTATCGGAAAAAGATTCGGCGGCGCCGCTGCTTTCAGATAGTGATTATGATTTTGAATATGGAAGAGTAATATGAGGATTTTGATAACGGGTGGAGCCGGTTTCATCGGCAGCAATTACATAAACTATATACTTCATCAAGACGCGGACGATCAGATCGTCTGCATGGATGCGCTCACATATGCCGGTAACCTTGATAATTTAACGCGGGTGAGGAATCACCCCGGTTTTACTTTTATAAAAGGCAATATCAGTGACAGGGAAAGAGTTTATACAGTCTTCAAAGAATATTGTCCGGAAGCAGTCGTCAATTTTGCGGCGGAAAGTCATGTGGATCGCTCCATTGAGTTTCCGGATGTTTTTCTGCAGACTAATGTTGTCGGGACCGGCGTACTGTTGGACGCAAGCTGTCAATTTGGTGTGAAACGCTTTCATCAGGTATCGACCGATGAGGTTTATGGCGATCTGCCGTTGGACTGCCCTGATCTGTGGTTGACGGAAAAGTCGCCGCTAAATGCAAGCAGCCCGTACTCAGCGTCCAAAGCGTCGGCGGATTTACTTGTTTTGTCATATTATCGGACTTATCGTGTAAATGCGACGATTTCCCGGTGTTCAAATAATTATGGACCATACCAATACCCGGAAAAATTGATCCCGCTTATGGTGCGCAACATTTTGAAAGGCATAGAACTGCCGATTTACGGTAAAGGGGATAACATCCGTGATTGGCTGTATGTGGGCGATCACTGTTCCGCCATCGATTTGATCCTTCGCAAAGGGGCGGCGGGAGAGGTTTATAACGTTGGAGGGCACAATGAAAAACGTAATATCGATGTTGTGAATATGATTATTGAACAACTGGGAAAAGGCAAATCCCTGCTGAAATTTATCCCCGATCGGCCCGGACACGACAGACGATATGCGATCGACCCCACTAAAATAACGGAGGAATTAGGTTGGAGTCCGAAAACATGTTTTGAACATGGTCTTAAACAAACGATTGACTGGTATGTCAATAATCGTGACTGGTGGGATACTGTGAATAAAACCGGGCGACAATCACCCCAATAGGTCGCGGAAAGGAAATGAACAATATGGCGATACAACTTTTTATGCCCGCTTTTCAAATTGAAGAATGTCTGGCGGAAATCCGGGAATGTCTCGAGAAGGGCTGGACGGGACTCGGATACAAAACGATCGAGTTTGAAGAAGCCTGGAAAGACTATAGCGGCCATGAGAACGCGCACTTTCTTTCTTCCGCCACGGCGGGTTTACATCAGGCGGTTAAAATTCTCAAACGACAATATAACTGGCGTGATGGTGACGAGATTATCACAACACCGATCACATTCGTTTCGTCTAATCACGCGATTTTATATGAAAATATGGTGGCGCGCTTTGCGGATGTCGACCAATATCTTTGTCTGGACCCGCATTCCGTGAAGTCCCGGATCAATGAAAAGACACGGGCGGTTCTCTTTGTGGGTTACGGCGGATCATTCGGGCAGTTAAACGAAATCATCGAGATTTGTAGGGAATACGGCCTCAAACTGATTCTGGACGCGGCGCATATGGCGGGCAGCCGTGTTAAGGGAAAATTTCCGGGCGTATTCGACGGCATTGATGTGACGGTCTATTCGTTTCAGGCGGTCAAAAATCTGCCTACGGCCGACAGTGGCATGATCTGCTTCAAAGATCCTGAAATGGACGCGGTCTGTCGCAAGATGACATGGATGGGCATCAATAAAGACACATATGCCCGTTTTAATAAAGCAGGCAACTATAAATGGAATTATGATGTTGAGTTTGTCGGATATAAGCATCACGGCAACTCTATAATGGCGGCCATCGGGCTTGTTCAACTGAAATATCTTGAGCGTGACAATGCCTACCGGCGCCAGATCTGCAATTGGTACGATGACTTTTTTGCGGGGAACGACGATGTAAAACCCATTCCCGTGACATATCGCGCTGATTGCTCCAGACATCTGTACGCGATATGCGTACCGGACCGGGACGGCCTCATTGAACACCTGAACTCACTTGAGATTTATCCCGGCGTTCACTACACGGATAACACGGAATATGAGATATATGCCTATGATCATGGGAAATGTCCGCATGCCCATGAAGTCTGCCGGCATATATTGTCACTGCCGCTTCATATGCGGCTTTCTTTCGACGATGTGCGGATTATATCCGGCGCAGTCAATGCGTACACAACGTCAATGCTGACTTTAATATGAAATAAGCGCCATTAAAATACAGATAAATACGGGTACGCACGCTTCTTTGAAAAGAGGGTTTATAGTTGAAAACTGATCGTATCGTTTTACCCATCGCCAAAAACAATCTCATTACAACATGGTCCTCAACAAACCATTTATTTGCCATACTCTTGAATAACACAAATTCATACGAATGGATACTCAATACTTACGTCAATATATATGGCTTCACTTATAAACGGGAGAACGTTGTGTACGCGCCGAATTTTCATTACACCTGTTTAAGTTATCCGAATTCGGCGCATTATCCCGGAAACGCATGGGACTCGTGCCCATTCATATCAAAACATTCTGTGGACAGAAGCACAATCAAAAGAAAATATGACTCAGTCGTCGATTTCTTATACGAGTGTACGGCGAACAATTACTACGTATGCACAGAGACAAAAAATCTGTTTTCAGATGACGGCGTGCATACATCCCTTGTTTTTGGCATGGACCCGGAGCAAAAGAAGGTATCTGTTTGCGACCATTTTTATCAGGGAAAATACGGCGAAAAACTCATCAATTATTCGGCTTATGAGAAAGCGTATCAGGAAGTCGACGACTTATTGCGGAATGGATATTTTGAAAAATCCCAGGTCAAGAACAGAGCGCATGAAGTGGATTATGTTTATTACATAAAACCGATTAACGGCCACTATGCATTCAATATTGAATTGTTCAAATATGACTTGACATCCTATTTGAATTCAGATAATAATATTGGCTTTATGGGAAAAAAAGATAACTTCTATTCGAGCTACAGTGACTGCGCATATGGACTTGATACCTATAACCTGCTCATCGACTATCTTAATAATTTATCTGAGGGTAAAATAGAGTTTGAAGATTACAGGTCATTCACCTTTTTAAAAGAACATAAAACGCTGATGCAAAAAAGGCTGGTCTATTTATACGATAAAGGATATTTAAGCTGCGATTCCACTGTAACAAGGTGGGCTGAAATCTGCGACGCATTTACACTGATACAGGACCTGTTTATAAAATATACGATAACAGACAATCAGGAGACACTAAAGAAAATACTGGCATTGATTTATGATACGCGCAGGGTTGAAAAAGAAGTTTTAAAGGCGCTTTGTCTCACGCTTGAGAAGACGGGGAACGCCCAGGTTATATAGTTGGGCGTGTGCCTACTGCGACGTTTCGCATGGATATGACGAGGTATAGGCAGCTTCGCGACGCACGGCGTTTGCCGTATATTTAAAATTGTGTAGCAGTTATACCTGTACAGCTATAACAAGCCGTCTTAACGACCGTCAATGCAGAAAGAGGATGTGCCATCATAAAACATTCTCTTTCTGCAATTATTTAATTTACCGGGGGAACCGCAGTGCCGCCTGGGCCGCGGCTATATATGGGAACGCAATACCAATTTGCATCGTTCATTACCGAAGCCGTCAAATAATGTATTATCAATTTCCTTAAATCCATGTTTCAGATATACATGACGCGCAGGCAATCCGGGTATATAATTTTCTCGATATGTTTCGACTGTTATTCCTACTGAATGATATAATTTGCATAGTGCGGTTTTGAGCAAATCACTTCCTATACCTTGATTTCTGTAAGCCTCAAGAACACCAAACCATGTAATTCTACTATAATGACGTGGAAAACCAATAAAGCCAACACATTTTCCAGCCGTTTCATCAAACGCCGTTATAGCCTCATTCTGCCTTATTTTCCGTTCTGCGTAGTCTATGAATTCTAGATCATTTGCCATTGTGGGATTACCAAAGATATCCGCGACATCGCTTGCGACCCATATCCAACCGCCGAAGTCACCTAACTGGGCATTTCGAATGAGCATACCGAACCTCCTAAATTGTTATTGACTAATCAGTATGAAAATTGTATCAAACAATCGAGAAAATGAATAGACTTTTTGTTTCTGCTGTGATATGCTTATAATTATCTGTACACAAAAACAGGGTGTGCCACTTGGCACACCCTGTTTTCTTCATTCTATTGAAACTACTACCTCGGATACTTCAACGCTGCCTGCGCCGCCGCCAGCCTTGCGATCGGCACGCGGAATGGGGAGCAGGAAACATACATAAGCCCCGTCTTGTGGAAGAATTCGATGGAGCCCGGGTCGCCGCCGTGCTCGCCGCAGACGCCGAGTTTGATGTCGGGACGGCCTTGCTTGCCAAGCTTGACGGCGGTTTCAACCAGCTTGCCCACGCCAACCTGATCGAGGCGCGCGAACGGATCGGCCTCGTAAATTTTGCTCTCGTAATAATTGCCCAGGAAATTACCCGCGTCGTCGCGGCTGAATCCGAACGTCATCTGGGTCAGGTCGTTGGTGCCGAAGCTGAAGAATTCGGCTTCCTTGGCCACTTCGTCCGCCGTAACGCAGGCTCTGGGAATCTCAATCATGGTTCCGACCATATATTTGAGATTCGTGCCGCTCTTGGCGATGATGGCGTCGGCGGTTTTAACAACCACATCCTTGACAAAAGCCAGTTCCTTCGCTTCGCCAACCAGTGGAATCATAATCTCGGGAACCATGGACCAGTCAGGATGTTTTTTCTGAACATTGATGGCGGCTTCGATGACGGCCTGTGTCTGCATCTCGGCGATCTCGGGATACTTGACAGCCAGGCAGCAGCCACGGAAGCCCATCATGGGGTTAAACTCGTGAAGGGAGTCGATGACATTGTTAAGGTCCTCAACAGACATGTTCATCTCGCCGGCCAGCGCCTTGATATCCTCTTCCGCGGTGGGCAGGAATTCATGCAGCGGCGGATCAAGGAAGCGCACAGTAACGGGATAACCTTGCATGGCTTCGTAAATACCCTCAAAGTCCCCGCGCTGAATCGGCAGGAGTTTGGCAAGCGCGGCTTTGCGCTGCTCAATGGTTGAGGAGACAATCATCTCGCGCATGGCCTTGATGCGGTCCGCTTCAAAGAACATGTGCTCGGTGCGGCAAAGGCCGATGCCCTCGGCGCCGAATGAGACCGCCACGGCCGCGTCGTTGGGCTTGTCGGCGTTCGTGCGC
>JAITVU010000238.1 GCA_031285645.1 Oscillospiraceae bacterium
CTGGGAAGCGACCAATGTATCGTCCGCCCGGGACTCGATGACAATGGACCGCAACACCAGCTGCAGGGGGACCATGTTGTTTTTCCGCAGGAAGATCATGGCGTTAAACCACTCATTCCACCTGTCCACACTGTAGAAAAGAAGGATGGTGGCGATAATCGGCATGGAGAGCGGCAGCACGATCTGGAACAGGATACGCCATTCCCCCGCGCCGTCGAGCTTGGCGGATTCCATCAGGGAATCCGGCAGGTTGGTGAAGTAATTGCGCATGATGATCAGGTAAAACGTGTTGACGCCCGATGCGAGGACGACGGACCAGATCGTATTGGTGAGCTTGAGCTCCATCATCAGCAGGTACATGGGCACAATGCCGCCGTGAAAAAGCATGGTGAAGAGAATCGCGTAGAGGAAAAACTTCTTGAATGGGAAAGACGGGCGGCTGAGCCCGTAGGCGACGCTTGTGGTCAGGAACATGTTCATGGGAACCGCCAGGAGCAGAATGGTCAGCGTGGTCCTGTAGCCGACCCAGATACGCCCGTCCTGGAAAAGCATCTTGTAATTCTCTATGGTCGGGTTCAGCGGGAACAGAAGGAGCGGGGACTCCAGATATTCCTTCTGGGTGGAAAAGGACGCGGCGATGACGCTGATGAACGGCAGGACAATTACAAGCGCCCACAAAACCAGAATGATCAGGATGACGAGATCCATTGTTTCAAACCGGGTGCGGGAACGGCCCTTATCGGCGTCCCTGGCTCTTTTGCCCGATATTGCGGTGTTGCTCATCCGAAAAGGCCCTCCCCTCCAAACAGCTTGGAAACGCGGTCGGCCGCCAGCAGGAAGGTGAAGTTAATAACGGACTTGAAAAGGCTGACGGCGCTTGAAAACGAAAAGTCCGAGGCGGACTTGAAAGTGACGCGGTATATGTACATATCCAGCGTCTCGGCGACTTTTGAGGTGGCCGGGTTGCTGATATTGAAAATCTGGTCGAAGCCGGCGTTCATGATATTGCCGACCGCGAGGATAAACATAACGGTGATTGTGTTCTGTATGCCGGGGAACGTAATGTAGCGGATACGCTGAAAACGGGACGCACCATCGATTTCGGCCGCTTCATACTGCTCCTGGTCGATGCCCGATATGGCCGCCATATAGATAATGGCGCTCCATCCGGCGGATTTCCAGATTTCCGTGATATAGATCAGGGGCTGGAAATAGGCGGGCGTGCCGAGGAAACTGATCGGCGTGCCGCCCACAAGGCGGACGAATGAGTTGACAAGGCCCGTCTGGCCGAGAACGTTGGTCAGAATACTGGCCACGATAATCCACGAGAGAAAGTGGGGGAACGTGTATACAGACTGAAGGACTTTTTTAAAGCGCCCCACGCGCAGCTCGTTGATCATCAGCGCGAGAATAATGGGAAACGGGAACTGGAAAACGAGCCGGCCCACGTTGATTTGCAGCGTGCGGATCACGGAATTGAGAAAGGCCGGGTCCTTAAACACATACACATAGTTCTCCAGTCCCGTCCAGGGACTGCCGAAGATACCGAGGCTGGCTTTGTACGTCTTGAACGCGAGCGTCAGCCCGTACATGGGAATATACGCGAAGACGATATACCAGATCAGGCCGAAGACAAGAAGAAAATAAATTTCTTTGTTTCGCCTGATCCGTGTAAACAACGAAGCGCTGTTTTCCTTGGATACAGCTGATTTTGTTGACATAAAAAAGTCCATTCCTTTCGCAAAGCTCAGGCACAAAAAGGCCATGAAAAGGAATGGTCTTTTTGTGTATCAATTTCGGTTGCCGCCCGCAGGCGGCGAGAAATTGGCGCATATATTGAATTAGCGTGATTTTTCACGCTACGCCTCCTTTCCGAAGTTGCCGGACATGAAAGGGAATATATAGTAAATGAACTTGAAAAACAACAGTTTTCAAGTTCATTTACCAGTTGGGAATCACCTTTTCCACTTGTCGTTTTAACTGAGTATTAAATTCCGGGATGGAACTGTTTCATATTACAGCGCGTTGAGTTCGTCGAGAACCGGCTGTACAAGGCCCATCTGGGAGTCGATCCAGGCATTCCAGCTCGCCTCGACATCGTCGGCGCTCTTGGCGTTGACAACAATGTTCGCAAACTCAGTCGCGTAATCAAACGAGACCTTGCGGCGCGCCGGGGAGTCGTACGTCCACACGGTCCAGTCGGTTTTCGGGAAGGTTTCCGGCGAACCGTTTTTCACGCGGTCGGCATAGAGATCCCTTGAACGCGTGCGGTATTTTTCAATGACATTGGGGTTTTCAAAGCTGAAATCGTCCCACAGTTTCAGGCAGCCAAGCAGATAGCCCATGCTGGGGTATTTGCCGTTCGCGCCTTCGAGAGGCATGCCCTCGGGAAGCAGGCAAACCATGTTGCCGTTCGCGTCATATTCCCAGTCCTCGCCTTCAAAAGCAGCGACCTGCAGCCTGTAGCCTTCTTCCGTGCAGCCGTAATCCAGCATATCCATGAAGCGCTCAAACACTTCGTCGTCAATATCGGGGCTGAAGATTAAAGTGCCCCAGTAGTTGATCAGGTCGACCTGGTGATATTTGCCGTCCTCACCCAGGATGTTGGCCAGGTGTACACAGTCGTCCGGATCGAGTCCGGTATTTTTGAATCTGGTTTCCTGGTTAATCTGCATGCCGGTGCTTGTGGAGCCCTGATAAACAGCGCCCGCGACGCCGGAAACATAGAACTGGTCGCGGTCGTCATCACCCTTGAGCGTGAAGAACTCCTGATTGAGCGCACCGGAGGCATAGGCGTCATAATAGAGCTTGAGCCCCTCGAGCGTGTCGGGATGGGCGGCGCCCCATTTGTACTGGCCGTCGGTGTCTTTATAGAATGTGTTGTAGTTTTGGCTGTTGTGATAAACAAACATGTTGATCGTATAGCCGGGGCGGGATGTGATGGGCAGCAGATTGGCGCCGATCCCGCCGGGATCCTTTTCCTTGACGCGCTTGCCGAATTCAATGATTTCGCTGATTTTATAGGCGTCCTTCACTTCCATGTCGACGGCTTCAAGCCAGTCTTTGCGGATGCTCAGGCACATATGGTTCGGCAGGGGGTCGCCGGGAAGGTTCTCGTCAAAGCGGGCCCTGGGCAGGAAATAGACGCCGTCGTACGCTCTCTCCATCTCGGGGCCGAGGGATGTTTTGTCGACGACGCTCGCGGCGTTGGGCCAGCGTGTGCGCCAGTCGTCAGGCATTTTTTTGATCAATTCCTGCTCGACCCAGGAAGCGGCGTCGGCGTGGGATTTGGTCGTGTAGTTAAAAATGCAGACATCGGGCATATCGCGGGAGTTGATCCAGATGCGCAGCATTTCGTCCCAGTTGTCGCCTGTCAGGCCGATCATTTCGATATCCCAGTTGTAGCGGTCCGACCACCACTTGGCGTAGGGATCGCCGGCCGTATAGTCGTAACCCTCAATCGGGGCGTTAACAGCCATGCTGAATTTAAGCCTTTTGTCTGACACGGGCACGACCGTCGCCGGATTGGGGCTGCCGGTATCGGATGCGGCGCCGGACTGGCCGTCCGTGCCGGCCGACGATGCGGACGAAGACGGCGCGGTGCCTGACGGCGCGGCTGCAGAACTGTCTGGTGTCGTCCCATTGCCGCCGCAAGCAGCCAGGCTGACGATCATTACCAGCGCCAGCAGCAAATAAGACCATTGTTTCGCTGTTCTCATTATTGCTCTCCTTTTTCATTCTCACAAAAAGCGGACGATCCGCTTTTTGCGGCATGCCAACATGCCAGCGGTATGTATAGTGGACGAACTTCAAAACCGTTTCGATTTTGAAGCGTCAGGCAGTCGCCAGACGGCACGCCGGAGGCGTGCGCGTTCACTATGTACGGTATGCACGGTGCGAAGGCCGCTAAGAGGTCCCATTCGCTGAGTATAAAACACCGCGGCACATATAATGTATAACAAAAAACAAGGCCGCTGCCTACTGTGCTTTTTTCTGATTTATGTAATTCTGCAATATTGGACTTGGTAATGTTGATATCTTGAGTAATTAACGATATTCACAGTAAAATATAACCTTGATTTAAGTCAATCTGCCACCCAAATATATGCAAAATACACATATTAACGGTCGCCTGTTGTAAAATTATGAAAGATAAGTGAATGGGACGCTATACATTAAAAGGATACAGTGATATAATCAAAATACTGGTAAATGTGTACAAAGTATGCGCCGGCGCGTATCTTTGGGGGGTAAATATGGGAATAACGTGTAGAAACGGCTCCAAAAAAGGATATTTCAGGACAATCATACTGTTGATTACAGCGACGGTTATTACGTTTATCCTGTTAACGTCGATTACCGTATATAAATTTACAAAACAGACCATCATGCAAAACAAATATCAGACAGATACGCAGATCCTTTCACAGATCAAGCATGTGATAGAGAAGCACAATCAGTCAATACGCAAAATCTGCATGGAGCTTTATTACAATGACGACGCCATTGCGCTTATGAACAGCGAGCCTTCGTCCATCAGCGCCGCCGAGATTAAAAACAAGCTGCATAAAATCAACGCAACGACTTTGACGCTTCATCCGTTTATACACTCAATCTATTTTTACAATGGCAATGCGAGGCAGTACTATTCGACGCATACAAAAACCGACTATGTCGTTAAAGACGTCTTTTTGGCCAAAATGCTCAACCGCCAGTCATCCGTCCCCTTGCTTCAGCCGACGCTGCGCAAAATCAATGTCTTAAACGGAACAGGCTATGCGACCGAGTATGTCTTTACATATGTTATGTGCAACATGATTACCGGATTTAATAAAAACGATCCCGCGCTTATTGTCAATATCCGCCTGGATTCTTTTTTAGATGAGATCAGGTCGGTGGCTATGAGCAATCAGCAGCAGGGCGATTTCTTTGCGTTGATAACGGAGGACGGCGTGTGGTTTCCCGACCAGGCGTATACGGATGAAAACTCCTTTGTGGAAAACCTGACGAACATGTTTCTGTCCAAAATTATGGTTATATTTCATCAGGGGTCCAAGCTTGGCATTGTGACAGAGCGCATTGATGACGCCGAGTACCTCATCTCCTTTACAAAAGTCGGCGGGACGAACCTGACAATCGTCAAATCGCAGCCCTATGACATTGTTTTCAGTCATATGACCGACACGTTCTATCACATTGTGATCATAACAATAACCGCCATTTTCATCGCGATCATGGCGTCGGTTCTTTTGTCATGGCGCATTTACAGGCCGATCGGGAAGCTGATGAAAATTGTGGATGAAAATCTGGAACGGCCGCGGGGATTGTCCGATAAGAACGAAATGGATTTTTTAAGCAACGCTTATGTCCATACGATCCGGGAACTGCATGATATCCAGGAAAAGCGTTTCGCGGACGCCGATATACACAGGAAAAACTTTTGGATACAGCTTTTTAAAGGCACGCTGGACGCTGCGGATGTCCGCCGCGCGTCGTCGGATCATCTGATATCCGTTGATCTCTTTTCCCCGTTTTACTTCTGGGTCGTCAAGATCGACAATTATACGAAAATTCGTGAATTGGGCAGCCGGGACTACAATCTTTACAAGTATGCCATAGCAAATATATTCAGCGAGATTATATCAAACAGGTTCGCCTGTGAGCTCTTTGAACTGGAAAACGACAGGTTCGGTGTTCTTGTCGCCCCTGCGCGGGACTGCGGCGCGCGCGTCTACGATTCATTTCAGGAACTGTCGAGGGAAGGGCAGCACGCGGTTCTCAGGCACCTTGACATCTATGTATCCGTTTCTTTCTCCCGTTTGATTTCCGATTTTTCAGGGGTGGCCGCTGAATACAGTTGTGTCAGCCAAAATATGCAGTATCGTATTATTTACGGCAAGATGTGCGTGATAAGGCCGGATATGGTTGAGGAAAACAACAAGATGCGCAGCTATGAGTACCCGTTCGCGCTGGAAGAGGCGTTGCTGCACGAAATTAAGCAAGGGAATCTGGCCGAGGCGGAGGCGCGCCTTGATCTTGTGATGATTGAAATTGAAAAAATGGATTACAGCAGCATCGTTATTTCCGTATTGCGCCTGTATAACACTGTTTGCGATGTGCTGGCGCGCATGTATGAGAATAATTTTGTTCCCCCTTCCGAAAGCCTGGGGGACATCAGCGTCAATTACCTGGAACAGCATACAACCGCCGAGGTTCGAACCACGATCTGGCAGGAAATGCAGAATGCCGTTAAAGCGATTAAAGATACCTCCATTAACGGCAGACGTAATATCCTTGTCAATACGGTGTCGTCTTTGATCCTGAGCAATTACTAGGACCCGGCTTTTTGCATGACATCGCTGGCTGAGATGCTCGACAAAGCGCCTAATTATATCAGCAGCATTTATAAGGAGGGCACGGGGAAATCCATTGCGCAAAGTATACTTGACACGCGTTTGGATAAGGCCAGAGAGTTGTTGCTGACGACGGACAACACAATCAGCAGGATTATTGAAATGACAGGGTTTATGAACGAGAGCAATTTTTATAAGAATTTTAAGAAGCAATATGGAACAACGCCGAACAACCTGAAACTCAAAAACAAGGTTATTGAGGTTAATCTGTTCGAAGCTTAGAATCTGTATTCATATGAAGGATACTGCCTGAACGATCAAGCAAGCCTTGCTTTGTCTTAAAAGCCCATGCGGGAAGTGTGGTTAGCCATTGGACGGACAATGCGTTTATTGAGTATATAAATTCTAAATTGTCAATCAGCGCCGGATTACAGGTCTGGTCACCGGCGGACATTTCCAATATTGAGGATGAAAGACTAGAAGTGTTGAATGAGTACGCCGATGCATTAGCAGGCGGGTGAGTCTTTTGCTTACCCTCGCACAAATTTCCTGATAAGAACGACAAATCCGAACCCTTCTCCTACCGGAAAAAGGTTCGGATTATCCTTATTTGGAGCGGGTTTCGGGGCTCAAACTCGCTACTTATATCTTGGTAAAAGCAAAAACCGAGTGCTTGCATGTAAATAATATGTTATTTAGTAAGAGTAGATCAGAAAACTGTCTGCAGCGATATAATTATATCACTCTTCATTAGCGTGCTTATGTGCAACTGCATAACATCGCTACTCCTTTAAAACAAAAAAAGCCGATTCTCCGTCATCTATCACCAAATATAAATCGTCATTTTTTTCAAAAAATTTTGCCAATAGTTCAGGCGACTCATAAGAAACAAGTAAAGATTTGTTTTGGTTGTTATCATTCATAAAAGCGTTATAATCCCCTTTTTGGGGTATCATTCCTGAAAAATATCCATGGAGTATCCAACTCTGCGGCAAAGAATTTGCAGAACCGTCAGGGTGAATCATGTAGTATACGGTGTCTTCCTCAAATTCGTTATCCTTAAGTTTAGAGAATATACTGTCGCAGGATGATGTTGAAGCAATCTGGCAAATATCTGGATTTGGATTTACAATTAAACCTATAATTAACAACAACAAACAGGTTCCGGATATAATGAACTGTTGTCGTCTATTCTTCATTATTCCTGTGAATAACCCATTCACCGCATAGCCTACCAAAAAATACAATCCAATTATACCAGGATAGATATACCACCCTAATTTTGTTGGAACGAACGAAAAGAGAATTAATGGACATAAAAAAACTAATGAAAATATTGTTAAAAAAGTGAAGTTTTGTTCAGCTTTTATTTCTTTTGTTAATGATAACAGAGTAAACATTGCGATCGTAGATATTATAGCTAAATTGGTTGAACCGCCCAAAATATTTCCAATTACTTGAATATAAAAGGTAATTCCGCCAGAATGACTTTCAACTAATTTCCATAAAATAAAATTAAGACAATCAAATAAACAACACACATCGCTCCAATATGTGTTGCTTTGGTTAAAAAGCCCCCGGAAACAAAACCGGGGGTTTGTTATCTCTGTATTTCGATCACTTTGTAATAAGCGTTTTTGTCCTCTACATTCATGGCGGCGGCGTATTGTTCGGCATCTTCCCTATTTGACAAAGCAATGACCTGCCTTGCAACGCCGTACAGCGTTTGCGCCGGGGCCGTCCATTGAATCCCCAGATAAGCCAGCACGCCTTTAGCGTAAGCGATTCCAAATGCCTGTTGCTTGGCTTCCGTATCGATCATGGCAGCGTCGGCTTTGCTGTCCAGGAATGCCCCTTCACAGAGTACGGCCGGGCACTGGACATTCCGGCACCA
>JAITVU010000073.1 GCA_031285645.1 Oscillospiraceae bacterium
CACGGCCATCCAACGCCGCAGGCGCTGGTGGAAAGCGCCCTTTACCACGCTTCCTTGCTCGAAAAATATGACTTTGACGATATCGTGCTGTCCATGAAAGCCACCGATGTGCCCTCAATGATCGACGCGTACCGCCTCGCCTCGCAGAGCACAGCCTATCCCTTGCATCTGGGCGTGACGCATCCCGGCGTGGCGCGCATGGGACTTATCAAGTCAGCCATGGGCATTGGCGCCCTTCTGATTGAGGGCATCGGCGATACGATACGCGTGAGTCTTGCGGACGATCCCGTCGCCGAAATCAGGGCCGCCAAGGATATCCTCATGGCTTCCGGCGTCTCGCGCGACGGCGCTACAATCATCGCCTGCCCCACCTGCGGACGGACAAGCATAGATGTGATCGGCCTCGCCGATCAGGTGGAAAAAGCGCTTGAAGACTGTAAAATACCGCTTACGGTCGCCGTCATGGGATGCCCGGTCAACGGGCCCGGAGAGGCGCGGGAGGCGGATCTCGGCGTGAGCGGCGGCAATGGAACGGGCATTTTATTCGCTAAAGGCAAGGTCTTAAAGAAAGTACCTGAGGATCAAATTCTCACCGCTTTGCTGGATCAAATTCATATCCTGGAAAAGGAGCGCGCTCATGCCTAGTTTTACCGATCTGTTCGGCTTGCATCTGGACGATTTTGACCGTGAAATCCTGGCCGGGGCCCAGGTTCTTCACATGAACCTGGATAAGAACAAAGGCACCCTGACAATCACGGCCAAGCTCGCACGCATTGTTTCAAAAAAAGAGCTTTCGCGAATCGCGCGCCTTCTGGCTCAAAAGCTCTCCATCACAAGCTGCGCCATCCTGCCCAAATACGATCCGGGCCTTTTACATACGGGCTACATGCCTGAAATCGTTTACACGCTCAGGGATATGGGTATTCCCGTGAACGGTTTTTTTGAAAACGCCCGGGCTGATCTTAAAGAGGACAGCCTTCAAATCACACTGCCCCAGGACAGCGTGGATTTTTTATCGCGCGCCGACTGTTTGGGCTGCATCCGCAAAGTCATTCTTGATGAGTTCGGCCGCAGGCTTGAGGTTACATTTACCGGAACCGCCTCCTCCGGACCGCGCATAAACAGTGATCGTGAATCGGACATCGCGCGATTGGCGCAATCGCAGATGCAGAGCACCGCCCAACAGCAAAGCGCCGCTAAATCAAAGGATGCGGCGCCCGCCAAAAGCGCCAAAATCTCTTTTGACACCGCCGGTCTTCCCATTGTGCCGGATTCGATGACTGTGATAAAAGGCCGCGCCATCAAGTCTCCTCCCATCAAGCTCAGAGAGGTCAACGCCGAGAGCGGCGAAGTGATCGTGTGGGGGGACATCTTCTCCATTGACCGCCGCGACCTGCGCGACGGAACAAGGGCTTTCCTGTCGATTAACTTCACCGACTACACAGGCTCCAACACGGTTAAGGCCTTTATCGACATCGGCAAAAACGATCCCGTGGAGGAGCTTGAGAAGGGCGACACCATCATTGTCCGGGGCGACGCCGCCTACGACAAATATGACCGCGAGGTGTCCATTCGCCCCTATGATATCTGTCTCGTAGAGCGCATCACGCGCGCCGATAACGCCGAGCAAAAGCGCATCGAGCTGCACGCACACACCAATATGTCCGCCATGGACGCGCTGACGCCTGTGGACAAGCTCATTAAGCAAGCTTATGCCTGGGGACACAAGGCCATCGCCATCACCGATCACGGCGTGGTGCAGTCTTTCCCGGACGCCATGAACACTGTGCGCGGTATCCGCAAGGGCGGCGGCGAGTTCAAGGTGCTGTACGGCGTGGAGAACTATTTCATCAACGATATGGTCCCCATCGTGGACGGCCTGTCGGACATCCCCTTTACAGGTGAATTCATTGTTTTTGATCTTGAGACAACCGGACTTTCAGCGGCCATGGAGCGCATAACGGAAATTGGCGCCGTGCGCCTGCGCGACGGCGTGGTTGTGGAGAGCTTCAATACATTTGTCGACCCGGAAAAGTCGGTGCCTTCGGATATCGTCAAACTGACCGGCATTACAGACGATATGCTCGTGGGCGCGCCCAAGGAAGCGGACGCGCTGGCGGCCTTCTATGCCTTCTGCGGCGGCGACAGCGCCGTGCTTGTCGCGCACAACGCCCCCTTTGACACGGCCTTTATCAGGGCCGCCGCCCAGCGCTGTAAAATGAGCTACGCTTTTACCGGCATCGACACGGTGCCCATCGCCCGGGCTATTTACAAGGACAGCAAGAACTTCAGGCTAAACACAATAGCGAAATATCTGGGCCTGCCTGATTTCAATCATCACAGGGCCTGTGACGACGCCGCCACCTTGGCCGAAATCTTTAAGATTATGCTCAGGGATATCGGCGAGCGGTTCGGCGCAGAACGCGTGTCGCAAATCAACACGGCCTGCGCCGGTACCGATATCAAGCGTCTCCCCTCCTACCATCAGATCCTGATCGCCAAAAATGATGCGGGACTTAAAAACCTGTATAAACTCGTTTCCCTGAGCCACCTGGATTACTATTTTAAGCGTCCCCGCGTACCCAAGAGCGAATTGATCAAATACCGCGAGGGCCTCATCGTCGGCAGCGCCTGTGAATCCGGCGAGCTTTTTCAGGCGGTGCAGAGCGGTAAAAGCTGGAGCCAGCTGTGCGAAATCGCCAAATTCTACGATTTCCTTGAAATTCAGCCCATCGCAAACAATAATTTTATGCTGCGTAAAAATCTGGTGCCGGACGAACAGGCACTCAGGGACTTCAACCTGACCATTGTGCGCCTGGGGGACAAGCTCGGCATCCCCGTCGTCGCCACCGGCGATGTGCATTTTCTAAATCCCGAGGAAAGCGTGTTCCGTGAAATCCTGATGGCGGGCATGAAATTCCAGGACGCGGCGCAGCAACCCCCTTTGTATTTGCACACTACAGATGAAATGCTCAGGGAATTTGCCTATCTGGGCGAAGCGAAGGCCAGGGAACTTGTCATTGACAACCCGAACCGCATCGCCGACATGGTCGAGGATATCCAGCCCATCCCGGACGGAACCTTCACGCCTTCAATCGAGGGGGCCGAGGAGGATTTGCAAAGTATTACATGGGGCCGGGCACGTGAGCTCTACGGTGAAGATTTGCCGGAGATTGTATTCAAAAGGCTTGAAAAGGAACTGGGGGCCATCATCAAACACGGTTTTGCCGTCATGTACATCATCGCGCAGAAGCTGGTGGCCAAATCGGAGGCAGACGGGTATCTCGTCGGCTCGCGCGGCTCCGTCGGCTCCTCCTTTGTCGCCACGATGGCGGGTATATCGGAGGTCAATCCCCTACCGCCTCATTATGTCTGCCCCGCGTGCAAGCACAGTGAATTCATTGTGGACGGCTCAATCGGTTCCGGCTTTGATTTGCCGGAAAAAAACTGCCCTGAGTGCGGCGCCGTTTATCTCAGGGACGGCCACGATATTCCCTTTGAAACATTCCTGGGCTTCAACGGCGACAAGGCGCCCGATATCGACCTCAACTTTTCCGGCGAATACCAGGCCACCGCCCACAAATACACCGAGGAACTCTTTGGCTCCTCCCATGTGTTCAAAGCGGGCACGATCTCCACTGTCGCCGAGAAGACGGCCTACGGCTTTGTTAAAAACTATCTGGAAGAGCAGGGCCGCGTTGTTCACCGCTCCGAGGAAGCGCGCCTCGCACTCGGATGCAGCGGCGTTAAACGCACGACGGGCCAACATCCCGGTGGCATGGTGGTCATCCCCTCCGACTACGAAGTCTACGATTTCACCCCGGTTCAGCATCCCGCCGATGACTCAAGCTCCGATATTGTCACCACTCACTTTGATTTTCACTCCCTGCACGACACCATCCTGAAGCTTGATATTCTCGGCCACGATGTGCCGACGCTTTATAAGAGGCTGGAGGAGTATACCGGCGTTGTCATCGCGGACGTCCCTATGAGCGACGCCAAGGTCATGAGCCTGTTCACATCGCCTGAGGCGCTGGGCGTCACATCAGAGGAAATAGACTGCAACACGGGTACCCTCGGCTTACCCGAAATGGGAACGGGATTTGTCAGGCAGATGCTCGTGGAATGTAAGCCCCGGGGATTTGCCGACCTGCTGCAGATATCCGGCCTCTCCCACGGCACGGACGTGTGGCTCGGCAACGCCCAGGATTTGATTAAGAACGGGACCTGCACCATCTCGGAA
>JAITVU010000087.1 GCA_031285645.1 Oscillospiraceae bacterium
CAGTACGACCGGACACGGGATATGACGATTGTCAAGAAGAATTTTGAAAACTACCTCACCAGTATGGGAACCGACTACATTGATTTCGGCATGCTCTTCTTTATTGATTCGGAGGAGGACTACAGGGACACCTTTGACGGGGGACTGGCCGATTACGCGTTGGAACTCAAGAAAAAAGGCGTTATTCGCGCTATTGGAGCCAGCTCGCACAATCCTGTCATAGCCACTAAGGTGGTGAACAGCGGCATTGTCGATTCGCTGCTTTTCAGTATCAACCCTGCTTTCGATTTGTATCCTGTCGAGGATTACACGCTCGGCGCGCTTGAAACGGGACTGGACAGCAGCAAATTCGTCGGCATTGATCCGGACAGAGCCGCGTTCTACAGGCTGTGTGAGCAAAAAAACGTGGGCATAACCGTTATGAAAACGCTCTGCTCCGGAAAACTTCTGTCGCCGGAGCAGACGCCTTTCAAAAAACCGCTGAGCGTGGGGCAGTGTATCCACTATGCGCTGACGCGCCCGGCTGTCGCCAGTGTCCTGATCGGCAGCAGCACGCCTGATGAGGTGGCGGAGTCCGTCGCGTACCTTAATTTAAGCGATGAGGAGCGGGACTATTCCGAAGCCATATCGGCATTCCAGGGCAAATTCTCCGGCAGCTGCGTTTACTGCAACCATTGTTTGCCCTGCCCTTCCGAGATTGACGTGGCGGCGCTGACAAAATACCTCGACATCGCCAAGCTGGATGAAAACAGCATCCCGCCCAGCATACGCCACCACTATGAGAGCCTTGAACGCAAGGGGTCCGACTGCATCCAGTGCGGCAGCTGTATGGAGCGCTGCCCGTTCTCGGTGGATATCATGGGCAATATGCAAAAAGCGCAGAGCCTGTTCGGCGTGTAACTGACCAGGAAAAACAGCGGACAAACAAATCCCTGAAAACCATTTAGTTTTCAGGGATTTGTAATTATGTAAAAAAATAAACATCTTCGACAAAATGTTACTTGACATATTGTAAAAGGTGTTATATAATTATATACTGTATCAAAATGGCCAAATTATATCTATTTTTAGTATTATAGCACAACGAAATGCGGAATTCAAGTGCATTCCATGAAAAATAGATTTCGGGCCGTTGGGAAGATGTGTCAAATAACCGAATGGAGTGAGCAAAGCCTATGGTAAATGTCAAGCCCGTTCAATTAGGCAAGAACACAAGAATGAGCTTCAACCGGATCAATGAAGTTCTCGATATGCCTAATTTAATCGAGGTGCAGAAAAATTCCTACAAATGGTTTCTCGAGGAGGGGCTAAAGGAAGTTTTCAGGGATATTTCAGCGATTACCGATTATCAGGGCAACCTGGTGCTGGACTTTATCGATTACCGTATGGAGAACACGCCCAAATACTCAATTGAGGAATGTAAAGAGCGCGATACGACATATGCCGCGCCGCTCAGGGTTCGGGCCAGTCTCTATAACAAGGAAACCGGCGAAGTCAAGGAGCAGGATATCTTCATGGGCGACTTCCCGCTGATGACGGACAGCGGCACCTTTATTATCAACGGCGCGGAACGCGTCATCGTGTCCCAGCTTGTGCGCTCTCCCGGCGTATATTATTCGCTTTCCCGGGATAAAGCCGGTAAGGAACTCTTCTCGTCGACGGTTATTCCCAACAGGGGCGCGTGGCTGGAATATGAAACGGACTCCAACGACATCTTCCATGTCCGCATTGACAAGAACCGCAAACTGCCTGTCACCACATTTGTCCGCGCGCTGGGCCTCGGCAGCAATGAGGAAATTGAAGCCTTTTTCGGCCAGGATATCCTCATTCAGTCCACCCTTGAAAAAGACGCGACCAAAAATATCGAGGAAGCGCTGCTTGAGGTTTACCGCAAGCTGCGTCCGGGCGAACCGCCGACGGTCGACAGCGCGCAAACGCATATCGACAATTTGTTTTTTGATCCCCGCCGTTATGATCTTTCCCGCGTGGGGCGCTATAAATACAACAAAAAACTGGCAATTAGCGGCCGCATTATCGGACAGACCCTGGCCGAAGCCGTTGTAAACCCGCTCACAGGCGAGATGTTGGCTGAAGCCGGCGACATTGTGTCGCGCGAAAAAGCTGAGGAAATCGAAGCGGCCGGCGTTGACACCGTCTTTGTCGCCGTTAACGGCAATACCATTAAAGTTATATCAAACGGTATGGTAAATATCGGCCATTTCGTCGGCTTTGACTGCAAGGATATCGGCATCAACGAAAAAGTGCGTTTTTCTGTTCTGCGCGAAATACTCGATTCCGCGGAAGGGGAAGAGGCCTTGCGCGAGGAAATCGGCAAGAGAGTAGACGACCTTATTCCTAAACACATTATCAAGGATGACATCTTCGCATCCGTAAATTATATGTGCAACCTCCAGAAAGGCCTTGGCAACACCGACGACATCGACCACCTCGGCAACAGGCGTATCCGCAGCGTCGGCGAACTGCTCCAAAATCAGTTCCGCATCGGCTTTTCCCGCATGGAGCG
>JAITVU010000101.1 GCA_031285645.1 Oscillospiraceae bacterium
CGGTTTTACCCAGTCAGCTATATGGACGCTTGTTCCGGCGCTGTTCTTTGGCTTTACGCTGCAAAAAACCGGCCTTGGAAAAAGAATCGCGCTGGCGATCATAAAGCTGTTTCGCCCCTCATACGCATCCCTGATTTTTGCATGGGTATTAATCGGCGTATTGCTGAGTTTATTGACACCGTCAAGTACGGTGCGCGTTGCCATCATGATCCCGATCGCTGTGCAGTGCTGTGAACTGTGCAAGCTCGATAAGGGCTCTAAGGGGAATTCACTGATTCTCCTGACCGCGTTCAGCATGGCAATTCTCCCAGGCTCGGGGTGGATGTCCGGCGTGCTGTGGGGGCCGATTATATCCGGTATGATCAATTCCGTGCCGGGAACGGAGGGACTTGTCACGTTTGGCAACTGGTTCAGCGTGCTGTTTGTGCCCGTGATGATTGCGACGGTGCTTTTGATAGCGGGCAGCCTGTTGCTGTTAAAGCCCAAGGAAAAGCTTTCAGAGAACGCCATCGACGAAATCAGGGAGCAGGCGGTTACAACAATAACCCGGCAGGAGGTCATCGCCGCCGTCATTCTTATAAGCGTATTTATCCTGTTTCTCACGAACAGGTTTCACGGTCTCCCCGACGCCGCAGTTTGTTTAGCCGCCGTATTCGCATGTTTTCTCACCGGCGTCCTGGAAGCAAAGGATTTTAATTCCGGTGTCAACTGGGATTTGATTATCTTCATAGCCATAGCCCTCAGTTTCAGCGCGATCTTTGCCGAGACCGGTATATCACAGTGGCTCGCGGGTATCGTCGTTCCGGCTCTGGCGCCTGTCGCGTCAAATTCGTGGCTGTTTATGTTTGTCATCATGGCGTTTATGTTCCTGTGGCGGTTTTTCGACGTAGCGCTGTTTATTCCGACGATAGCAATCCTGGTGCCGATACTCCCGTCGATACAGGAGGCCTACCAAATCAGTCCGCTTGTGTGGCTGTTCGTGTTCGTGATGGCCGGCAACTCTTTCGTTATGGCCTACCAGAATATGTGGGCGATGATGAGCCGGTCCATTGCCGGTGACAGAGCTTTTACCAATAAGCATCTCGGTGTATACGGCATGATCTATTTCGCCGCCTGCTTTATAGCCCTCGTCATCGCGATGCCGATGTGGACGAACGCGGGATTGTTCGGATAAAGCGCCGAAATCATTGCGCGGACTCTACATAGGGGCCGTCCGCTACCTTTATTCAAAAGGGGTTGTGGAGTGAGCCCTACATATCTTCTGAAATCACAGGAGGAAACCGAAATGATAAAAGAAGCAATTTTGTCCTTATCACAAAAACAGGATTTAACTTATGAGACCGCTGAGGCTGTTATGCACGAGATTATGACGGGAGCCGCGTCCCCCGTGCAAATGAGCGCATATCTCACGGCGCTTAGCCTGAAAGGTGAGACGACGACTGAGATCACGGCCTCGGCTTCCGGCATGCGCTCTCACTGCATAAGGCTGCTGCATGATATTGACGCGCTTGAAATAGTCGGCACCGGCGGGGACCACGCGAATACCTTTAACATATCGACGACGGCCGCGATTATCACCGCGGCGGCCGGTATCCCCGTTGCGAAACACGGAAACCGCAGCGCCTCCAGCAAATGCGGGGCGGCGGACGTGCTGGAGGCCCTCGGCGTGAACATCAATATGCCGCCGGAAAAAAGCGCCGAGATGCTGCGCCGCATTGGGATCTGCTTCCTGTATGCACAGAACTACCACATAGCGATGAAATACGTGGCCCCTGTACGCCGCGAGCTTGCAATCCGGACAGTGTTCAATATACTGGGTCCGCTCACGAACCCGGCGGGCGCCAAAATGGAATTGATGGGCGTCTATGACCGCGAGCTGGTGGAACCCCTGGCCCAGGTGTTATGTAATCTGGGTGTCAAGAGCGCCATGGTGGTGCACGGCGAGGATGGACTGGACGAAATATCCCTCAGCTCATCCACTTTTGTTTGTGAGGTCAAGGATGGCTGGGTGCGTTCGTATACCATTACTCCGGAACAGTTTGGATTCGCATCCTGCGCGAAAGAGGCTCTGCAGGGCGGGACACCGGCGGAAAACGCCGAAATCTTGAAGGCGGTGCTCGGCGGTGAAAAAAGCCCCAAACGAGACGCCGCCCTGCTGAACGCCGCCGCCGCAATGTGCATCACCGGCAAGTATGAATCCATCGAGGCAGCTGCCCGGGTTGCCGCCGGTGTTATTGACAGCGGCAAAGCGATGCAGAAGCTGGAAGAATTTATCCGCTTCTCCAACGAAGGGTAGGTGTCAGCGATGAATATTTTACAGCAAATCGAGGCGCGGACCAAGGAGCGGATCGAGACGCAAAAACAGGTGATACCGCCGCAAAAGCTCATGAAAACGGCCCTTTCAAGTGGCAGTACCGACAACTTTCCGTTTGAAAAGGCGTTGCGCTCAAAGGATATCGGTTTTATCTGTGAAGTAAAAAAGGCATCGCCGTCCAAGGGGGTCATCGCGGAAGATTTCCCCTACCTGGACATCGCCAAAGACTATGAGGCGGCGGGCGCCGCCGCCATCTCGGTTTTGACCGAGCCCTATTACTTTCATGGCGCGGACCGCTTTCTTCGTGAAATCGCGGAGACGGTTTCCATTCCGCTTCTGCGCAAGGATTTTACTGTCGATCCCTATATGATCTACGAGGCAAAGGTTCTTGGCGCAAGCGCCGTTTTACTGATCGCCGCCATTCTGGATCAGGGAACACTGGGCGAGTATATTGAGCTTGCGCACAGCCTTGGGTTGTCCGCCCTTGTGGAGGTGCATGATGAACACGAACTTGAAGACGCTCTTAGATCCGGTGCGCGGGTTGTTGGGGTAAATAACCGTGACCTGAGGACATTTGAGGTTGATACGGGTAACAGCATACGGCTCCGAAATCTGGCCCCGGACAACATCATCTTTGTATCCGAAAGTGGGATTGGCAGCCCGGAGGATATTGAAAAGCTGCGCGGTCACGGGGTTAACGCCGTGTTGGTAGG
>JAITVU010000130.1 GCA_031285645.1 Oscillospiraceae bacterium
TATCCAATTAAAAAGCAGATAAAAACGAGCGATGCGTTTTAGGTAAAACGCGTTCTGAGCGACGTTTTTATCGCTCTTTTTAACGGATATTGGTATTATATGGTACCGCTGCAAGCAGCAGGGTATCAAACCTTTTTGGTTCATAATGAGAACATCCAGACTCAAGTGGATGCGGTGACCACTATAGATCCGCTACAGGCGCAAAGCCCCGAAGCCGCAAATCCGCCGCGCTTTATAAAGCGCGGCCCCCACGCGTCTCCGGCGCGCGGGCTTTGGCAGCTTGCTGCCAAAGGGGATTTGCGGCACCCGGTCAACGCAATTATCCCATACCATACGATTTCAGAACGGCGAAAGGAATATTTCAATGGACAGAAATTCAGTTCTTTTCAGCAAGATATACGGCTGTCTGCTCGGCGGTATCGTCGGCGACGCCATGGGCGCGCCCGCTGAGGATATGACTTACGACGAAGTCAAAGAAAAGTTCGGCTATATCAATGATTTTGAAGGCGCGGGAACGGATGACTCCGCCATTAAACTCATTTTGTGTGAAGCCATCATTAAGAGCGAGGGGCATGTCACGGCGGACGAATTCGCCGACGCTTTCCTCGCCAACAAAAAGAAGTATTACCACCTCTTCTACATCCCCGTGCGCAATATGTTCCACAAGATTGAGAGCAAGCTCACACTGCCCGTTTATGCGGGGCTCGGCAATATGCATTCCTCGTCTTCGGCCATGTCCATCGCGCCGATGGGGATCATCAACGCCTGCAACCCAAGGCAGGCGGCGCTTGAAACCTATGATGTCGCGGGTCTGATTCACGGCGGCGACTCCACTTTCTGCCGGGACGGCGCCTGCGTCATCGCCGCGGCCGTAGCCGAGGCCATGCGCCCCGGCGCAACCATTGACTCTATTGTTGAAGCCTCCTACAGCTACCTGCACAAGGACAGTTCCGCCGAGCTGCTGGACCGCATCCACCGCACCCTTAAAATGGTCAAGGACACAGGCAGCTACGAGAAATTCCGCGAAGAATACTATAAAACAAGCCTGGGTGACATCGTCAGCGATTCGCGCGAGACCGTGCCCCGTGTCCTGGCCCTGTTTATCCTTTCCGGCGCCGACGCCGTCACCGCTATTGAATACGCGGCAAACTTCGGGCGCGACGCCGACACCATCGGCACGATGGTCGGGGCGATCTGCGGCGCGTTCCACGGTATTTCGAGCCTGAAGAAGGACTGGATCGACCGCATTGAGGATTCCTATGGCAAGACCCAGATCAGCAGCCTTAAAAACGCGGTAACGGAAGCGAAAATGCCCGATCAGCGGGACTTGGCCGAAGCATTGGCGCGCATCATGCAAAAGAAAGCGGACGAAAAGAAAAAATGCCTGGCGGCTCTGGACAGCCTGATGGCGTAGGAGGATACAATGCCGTATCAACGCAACTTCGATAAAAGGATACGCGCCGCCGTCATTGGCGCGGGGTCGCACTGTATCCGCAACATATTACCCACAATGAATTATCTGCCGGTTGAACTTGTCGCGGTATGCGATATCGACGAGGAGATGGCGCGGCGCACCGCAAAACAGTACGGCGCGAAAGCTTATACGAACACAGCCGCCCTGTACGCGGGCGAGCCGGAACTCGAGGCGGTCTTTATCGCTGTGGGGCCGCGCCAGCACCCGGCCATGGTGATCGACGCCCTGTGCGCGGGAAAGCATGTCTGGGTGGAAAAGCCCGTGGCCGTGCGCGCGGCGCAGGTGTCGGAAATGATCGCCGCCCGAGGGGATAACATCGCCGTTGTGGGCTTCAAAAAGGCCTTTATGCCTGCCACGCTCAAGGCAAAAGAAGTCATTGACAGCGAAAAGTATGGCCATCCCAATTCCATTCTGGCCGTTTATCATATGTGCATGCCCACAAACGGCCGTGAAATCCTTGAAAAGGGCGAGACGCCGAACTGGCTTCTCAACGGCGTGCATCCTTTGGCCTTCATGATGGCGGTCGGCGGCCCTGTGGATACCGTCACAACGCACATTAACGCCGCGGGCTACGGCGCCGTTATGCTCGGCTACAAAAACGGCTGCACCGGCACACTGCATCTTGCCAGCGGGCCCATGCCCAACATTGAATACTACGCCGTTTACAGCGATCAATGGGAGCTTTCGGTGCGCGATACGCGCGTTGAACTGCGGCGCGGCATTCCCTTTGCTTACTCCGAAACGCACAACTACGCGCCGGCGGGCGACGTCAGCGGCACTGTTGTGTGGGACACGACAAACTGCCTGGCGACACTTGAAAACAAACCCGAATTCACACAGGGCTTTTTTGATGAGATGAATTATTTCTGCGGCTGCGTCCTGGAGAATAAGCAGCCTGACAAAGGAACGCTGGAAATGGCGCTGGATATGATGAAGGTCTATGAAGCCGCCCTTATTTCAGACGGCACGCCTGTCAAAATATAGACCATATACTTTAAACCCGCCTTTATTATGAAGTATATTAACCGCACGGAAAGCCGCTTTTCCTTATCCTTCAATCTCTTTTAAAGCGGCTTTACCATGTGTAGGAGGCCACAATGAAAATTATCATCGGCAACGACCACGGCGGTTACCGCCTGAAGCTTAAAATATTGGAATACCTGAGTGAAAACGGCTATGACGATGTCGTCAACATCGGCTGTGACAGTGAGGATATCGTGCGCTATCCTTATTACGCCGCCAAGGTGGCCCATGCCGTTACAACAGGCAAGGCAGACCGGGGTATCCTTATCTGCTCCACAGGCCTCGGCATGAGCATTTTAGCCAACCGGCACAAAGGCGCGCGCGCGTCCCTGTGTACAAGCACCTTTATGGCTAAAATGACGCGCGGCCACAACGATTCCAACATCCTGTGCCTGGGCGGCAAGATCACGGGTGAGATGGAGGCGCTCGACATCCTCGAAACCTGGCTTGAAAAGGAATTCGAGGGCGGACGGCACAATATTTCCCTCGGCCTGGTCCGGGAAGCGGAGGAGACACTTTCGACCGGCGATGAATGGATTCCGGAGAATCCGAACCTGTAGAGTCATTGCAGCCTTTTTCACTGCACTCAGTGAACTTCAAAAATGGACTATTTTAAGCTTTCGCGCTCATGCGCGAATATGCCGCTTAGCGGCCTTCGCACCGTACACAGTGAACGCGCACGCCTCCGGCGTGCCGTCAGGCGAGTGCCTGACGCTTCAAAACCGGAACGGTTTTGAAGGTCGTTCACTATATCTCTGTATAAGATGCAAGCGCCCGTACTTGCAATATCGTTTATAGAAAATCCCCCCGTCTTTCAGGCCTCTTCACTGGAACACCTGTGAACGGTCGCCGCAGTTGCGCCGAAGCAGCGCAAACTCCGCTATAAGGAAAGGAATAAGCATATGTCCATTGGTATCGTTGACGTAACCGGCGGCCTTCTCGAAGGCATCGCCGGGCAAAGCGGCGTCACGGCGTTTCGGGGCGTACCCTTTGCAGCGCCGCCTGTCGGTGATCTCCGCTGGCGCGCGCCCCAGCCTGTACAGCCCTGGGAAGGCGTGCGCAAAGCTGACGCTTTCAGCGCGATCTGCCCGCAGGAAGAAC
>JAITVU010000334.1 GCA_031285645.1 Oscillospiraceae bacterium
TGACTCTGTGAAAGAAATATAGCATAATTATTATATTTAATCAACATTTATATTAAAAAATATTGATGTTAATTAACGGGTGAATGTGATTTGCGCGTACAAAAATTTTTCTGCGGCGCTAAATTTGCAAGAAATAAATTTTGTTTCTTCATATAACACAGCTTTGCCCGCTCGAATAAGGCTTTTAATGCTAAAATTTGAATTGGACTTGATATCATATTGCATCTGATATATAATTAGCCATATATGCATGAAGGAGGGCAGCCATGATTTACTTTGATGAGCGCAAGAAATTCCTGATGGAATCCGAATATCAATATGAACTCCAGGACAGGCAGGAGCCCAATTTATACCGCGAGATGTTTCCTTACAGCGAAATCCCCAAAGTGACGTTTAACCACAGGGTCAGCCCCATGGACCCGCCGGATGAAATCTGGATCACCGACACGACGTTTCGCGACGGCCAGCAAAGCCGCGCGCCTTATACGCCCGGGCAAATTGTCGACATTTACAAAATGCTGCACAGGCTGGGCGGCAACAAAGGCAAAATCAGGCAGTCCGAATTCTTTCTTTACAGCGATTCCGATAAGGAAGCCATGCGCAAATGCCAGGAGCTGGGCTATGCTTTCCCGGAAATAACCGGCTGGATTCGCGCCAACAGGAAAGATTTTGAAATGGCCAAGGGCATGGGCCTCAAGGAATGCGGCATTTTAATCAGCTGTTCCGATTATCACATCTACAACAAGCTGAAAAAGACCCGCCGCCAGGCCATGGACGATTATCTGGGCATCGTTAAGGAGGCGCTGGCTGTCGGCATACGCCCGCGCTGCCATCTTGAGGATATCACAAGGGCCGATTTTTACGGCTTTGTCATCCCCTTCGCCCACGCCCTCAACAGCCTGTCAAAGGAGAGCGGCATCCCCATCAAAATCAGGATCTGCGACACGCTGGGTTACGGCATTCCCTATTCGGGGGCGTCGCTGCCGCGCAGCATTCCCGGCATTATCTATGGGCTGCGCGTCTACGCCCAGTTCGATTCCGAGCAGCTCGAGTGGCACGGCCACAACGATTTTTACAAGGCGGTCGTCAACTCAACGACAGCCTGGCTCTACGGGGCGTCCTCAGTCAACTGTTCGCTGCTCGGCATCGGCGAGCGCACCGGCAACACGCCCCTTGAGGCGATGGTGATCGAATACGCCCAGCTCAGGGGGACGCTGGACGGGATGGATACGACGGTGATCCGCGATATCGCCGACTACTATGAACACGAGATCGGATACGAAATACCGGCCAAAACGCCCTTTGTGGGGCGCAGTTTCAATGTAACGCAGGCGGGCATTCACGCGGACGGCCTTTTAAAGGACGAGGAGATATACAATATTTTCGACACGACGGCGCTGCTTAAAAGCCCGCCGGGCATCACAATAACCGCGACGTCCGGCGCCGCCGGCATCGCCATGTGGCTCAACCAGCACGTGACGACACAGGATAAGGTGAATAAAAACGATCCGCTTGTTTTAAAGCTCAAGGAGTGGGTGGACGCCCAGTACGCGGCCGGCCGCGTGACGACAATCAGCGATCAGGAACTCCAGAGTGTTCTTATACTAAACACCGATTAAAAAGCAGGTAAAAACGAGCGAAGTGTTTTTGGAAAAACGCGTTTTGAGCGAAATTTTTATCGCTCTTTTTAACGGTGTGTAGTATTAAAACCCTGTAAAAAGCCGCCGCGCGGGCGTTTGACAGCATAGAAAAACCGGATTCAAAGAACGGACTTTGAATCCGGTTTTCTGTTAAAATACCAATATTCGTTAAAAAGAGCGAAAAAGTTTGCGGATTTGGCAGCGCCAAGGTCTGCATGAGTTAACGCGATAGTCATCTGTTGCCACGGGAGACCTTTTCGACCCGCCAGCGCGTTATGTCCGCAATCAGGTCATAGGGGATGGGCGTCGAAACAGGCAGCTGGACACCGCCTTTTGTGGTCTTGTATCCCTCAAGCCTGTCGGCGAAAAAATCAATGGCTTCGGGCGACGGGTAAAAACCGATATGGTTCTTCTGATTGGCGAAGTGAACAAGATTTTCCCCCTGCCAGTATGTGGGCATGGCCCAACTGATGCGTTCCTGCGCGTCGGGCGCCGCGCCTTTAATCACACGGCGTATTTTTTCCAGGATGTCGCGCCTGTCCGGTTCAAAGGCGGCGATATAGGCGTCCACAGTCTGCTCAGTCTTATCCATAAGCTTTTCTCCTTTTTGAGTGTCGCGTTCTTTGATGGTGACGTGAACGCTGTCGCCCGCCTGCTTTGCAATCAGCGCGCGGATATCTTTGCGGATACCGATGATATGCCCCGGCGTGCCCATGCGCACGATGCTGCCGTCGTAAGGCGCGCCGTCAAATGTGGCGTGGACCGGGACGCGGCCTTTGCCAAAGACCGCTTTGACGTCGAAGGGGATTTCAACGTAAGCGCCGTCCATATCCGGCGTTTTTATGATGACGGCGTCAAATTCATAAATCTTTCCCATTCTAAAACCCATTCCTTTCGCAAAGCCCGGGCACAAAAAGACCACGAAAAGGGACGGTCTTTTTTGCGCATCAATTTCGGTTGCCGCCCTCGGGCGGCGGGAAATCGGCACATCTGATGATATAGCGTGACTTTTCGCGCTAATCCTCCGCGGCGGCGCTTTGCGGCCGCATGGTTTGCGCGTCGTAACGCTTTGTCATCAACCGGCAGATGACGGCGATGGCGGCCATAGCGACGCCGGACCAGAGAAACCATTTGTCAATACCCACAAACTCGCTGACAGGCCCCGCGACTAAAAGGCCGATGGGCATGGCCCATGTCATGGCCGTCATGAGCAGCGAAAACACCTTGCCCATCACCTCGGGGGCGATGGTTTCCTGTGTATAGGCCATGAGCGGCACATTGACGAAAGTGCCTGACCCACCCATAAAAAAGCAGCCGATTATAAAGATCCAGAACGCCTGGGGCGGCAGGATGCCGCCGACAAAGGAGGTCACGCCCAGAAGCCCGACGGCAATCGACGCCATCAGGAAGCGGCGCTTCATGCCGCCCCACACGCCGAGGATGATGGAGGAGAGCATGAGGCCCCCGGCAAAGGCAAACTCCGCGACGCCGTTGTGCCAGGCCGTGCCCATAAAGTGGGTGCGCACAAGCAGGGGGAAGAGGGAGCCGAGCGGCATAAAGACAATATTGCACAGCACCATGGCCGGAAAAACGGCCATGAGCGGTTTATTGGCGCGCATGGCGGCCAGTCCCTGCTTCAAATCGGCGAGCAGATGGACCTTTTCCCCGCTTTGCGGGATATCGGGTATTGTGACAAAGAAAAGGCATATGACGGCGAAGACGGCGCCCAGGATATCGACGAGCATGATGGCGGACATGGGCAGGATGCCCATGATCGCGGCGCCCAACACAGGGCCCAGCATGTTTGAGATCGAGTTGATCAGGTTGCCCCAGCCGCCGGCCTTCGTGAGCATGTCGGGCGGGACCAGCATGGGAATGGCGGCCTGCATGGCGGGTCCGTGGAAAGTGTTGCCCAGCCCCCGCACAAACAGGATGAAAAAGATAAAGCTGATGGGCGGGGAATCGGTTACAAGGAAGGCCGCGCCCAGAACAACACTGGAAAGGGCGACAAGACCGTCCGCGAGCATCATGACGGTGCGCCGGTTATATCGGTCGATCCACACGCCGGCAAAGGGGCCGATGATCATGTTGGGGATAAAGGCCACAATGGCCGACAGCGTCAGGACAATGGCTGATTCCGTCTTGACGGTCAGCCACCAGATAACGGCGAACTGCACGGCGGCCGAGCCCACGAGGGAAAACGCCTGTCCAGCATAGATAATGGCAAATTGTTTTTTCCAGTTTTTATTCATAGACGCTCCAATACTATTAAATTGACAGAGGCGGCTTAAAACGGTGGTGTTAAGGCCCATACTGAAAAACAGCCGCTCCATGCCTCTAAAGGGCCGATTTGGTTTTTATTTGAAAGTTGGCCTTAATATGGTTTGTCCATGCATTATATGCTATACTATTATATATTAGCCAAAAGAACGGAGCTTGAAATACCATATGATGTACAGCGAAATGAATTTCCCCCAGGAAATCCTGGATGCCGTCGAAAAAATGGGCTTTGTTGAATTGACCGAAATTCAGGAAAAGGCCATCCCGCCCATGCTCGAAGGACACGACATCGTGGCCAAGGCGCCGACGGGCACAGGCAAAACCTGCGCGTTCGGCATCCCGCTCCTCATGGGGCTGGACTGCGAGAGCAACAAAACCCAATGCCTGATCCTCGCGCCCACAAGGGAACTCGCCCGCCAGATTACGGACGATTTAAACGATCTGTCCCAGTTCATGCCGGGGGTGCGCATCGCCTGCGTGTACGGCGGGCAGCCCATACGCAAGCAGTTTTCCCAGCTTCAAAAAGGGCCCCAGATTATTGTGGCGACGCCTGGCCGTTTGCTCGACCATATGC
>JAITVU010000265.1 GCA_031285645.1 Oscillospiraceae bacterium
TCGACAGAAAGTAAATAATAACGTTCCGGTTATTTTTTACTTTTGCTATAATGTAAAGGAGTGCTAACAATGAAACTTGGCGTATTGACTGTTCCGCTGTATCACATGTCCCCGGAAGAGGCCTTTAAATATTTGAGCGGCCTCGGCGTGCAAACCGTTGAGATCGGGGTCGGCGGCTTTGTCGGCAATACCCATCTCAATCCCAGGGAATTCCTGGCCGATCCGGGAAAAGTAAGCGCGTATAAGGAACTGCTGGCGAAATACAATCTCGAAATCAGTGCCCTGAGCGCGCACGCCAACCCGGTGCACCCCAACAAGGAGACGGCGGCGAAGGCGCATGAAGATTTTATTGACGCCTGCAAAATAGCCCAGAAATTCGGACTCGACACGGTTGTGACCTTCTCCGGATGCCCCGGCGACCAGCCCGGCGCCAAATATCCGAACTGGGTGACCTGCCCGTGGCCGGATGATTTCCTTGAGATACTCAAGTACCAGTGGAACGACGTGCTCGTGCCTTACTGGAAAAACGCGGCCAGGGAAGCGGCGGCGTACGGCGTGACAAAGATTGCGCTGGAGCTCCATCCCGGTTTCTGCGTTTACAGCACGAAGACGTTGTTGCATCTGCGTGAAGAAGTCGGCGACGCCATTGGCGCTAATTTTGACCCGAGCCACCTGTTCTGGCAGGGCATGAATCCTGTGGAGGCCATCCGGTCGATGCAGGGTGCCATATACCATTTCCATGCCAAAGACACAAAGGTGAATGCGCGCAATGTAGAGGTCAACGGTGTTCTGGATACCGACCATTACGGCAAAATCCTTGACCGCTCATGGATATTCCGCACAGTCGGGTATGGCCATGACTACGCCGTTTGGAAAGATATCATCTCAACGCTGCGTGCCGTCGGGTACGAGGGGGCGATCAGCATTGAGCACGAGGATGGCCAAATGTCGGTCAAGGAAGGGCTTGAGAGCGCCATTAAGTTCCTGAAAAATGTCATCCTCTTTGAAAAACCGGCCGATATGTGGTGGGCATAGCGCTATAGTCATATAGAAACTGCATACTCATATAGACGCGTTCGCCGCGTTAGGCGGGCTGTTTCAAATCAATGTGGGCATATAAGTCAAAAGGCGAATATACATAAGCCGAATATTGCTCTTTCCCGAAAAATATGGCTTGACTTATGCGGGCTGAAAGATTAAAATAATTAGGGTGTGATCACAACGTTCAGAAAAGCTGTCGGCCGCGTTCGGCTGCTTTTGGGACGTTTGTGATTATGTGCCATATATTGTGCATTTTTGAAAGGAGAGGGCTATGAGCCGGTGTAAGGTTGCCATCGTTGGCTATGGCGGCATGGGAGGATGGCACGCGAAGAAGCTGAAAACCATCCCTGAAATTGAGATTGCGGGTACATATGATATACGTGAGGAGAGGCAGGAGGCCGCGCGTGCGGACGGTTTGAGCCCTTACGCGAGCTTTGAAGCGTTGCTGGAGGACAAATCGGTCCAGCTTGTCACCATTGCCACGCCCAACGAAGTCCATGCGCCTCTTGCGATCGCCTTGATGGATTCGGGTAAGAATGTCATCAGTGAGAAACCGGTGACACTGTCGTCTGAGCTTCTTGAAACGATGATCGCGGCGTCCAAACGCAACAACAAGATTTTCTCTGTCCATCAGAACAGGCGCTGGGACGAAGATTTCAGGATTGCGGATAAGATTGTCAACGAAAACATGCTCGGCAAGGTTTTTTGTGTCGAATCCCGCGTCCATGGATCACGCGGTATCCCGACAGACTGGCGCAGTATGAAAAAGCACGGCGGCGGCATGGTGCTGGATTGGGGCATCCACCTTTTTGACCAGCTGATGATGATGACAAAGGGCCAGAAAATTACCAATGTTTATGCCGAGCTCTCCTATGTTACCAGTGAAGAAGTCGATGACGGGCTCAAAGTCATGATGACATTTGAAAGCGGCTTTTGCGCATTGGCTGAAATCGGCACGAATAACTTTGTCTCGCTGCCGAGGTGGTATATCACCGGCGAGAACGGCACGGCTGTGATTGAGAATTTCCAGCTCGACGGCAAAATTGTCATGGTGTCCGACTGGGAAAAACGCGACGCGGTGCCTGTCAGCACGGCTGCGGGCATAACAAAAACGATGGCGCCCCGCACGGCTGAAACAATCAAGGAGTATCCGCTCCCAAGGGTCGAGTCCGATGTGCGGGACTATTACTACAACATGATGGACGCCATTGAGGGCAAGGCCGGGCAGATCGTCACCCATGATCAGATACGCCGTACAATGAAGCTTATGGAGGCCATTTTCCTTTCAGCACAAACGAAACAGGCGATTCACGATATTATTTAGTGTTTAGCTGCTTAAACACATTATAAAAACATCCCGGGTTGTTTATCAGCCGGGATGTTTTTGCGTATGTGATATTGAGTTGAAAATGCGAAATGATATATATAGCCATATAGATTAAAAACTGATACAGTTTTTAACGACAGCGGGCAAAGCCCGCTGTCGCTGGGCGCGGAATCTGCTGTTTGCGTACACGTATCCCTCAAGCGGCGAGGCAAAGCCGCCCGCTTTTAAACAGCCTTTCAGACTGTTTAAAGGACGTTAGCATAGCAAATGCATCCAAAGAATTCGGTATACAACAGACAGGAAATAACGCGGGACATGACGCATTCAGGGGGATTTAAATGGGGCTTTTTGACATGATGTTTACGACCCGGATACCGGAATCACTGCGCTTCAGAAGTTTTTCCCGGCCACATGTTGTCCTTTTGCTTTTGGTCGCTTGCGGGAGCATGGCCGCCGCGTGTATCGCGTCTAAAAAAGATGAGGGGAAGCGGCGGCGCTTACTGCTTATTGGCACATGGGCACTGCCCTGTATCTATGTGATACGATTTACC
>JAITVU010000363.1 GCA_031285645.1 Oscillospiraceae bacterium
CTCCATAACAGCGGGCACAAAGGCTGTTTGTCCGTCGCTGATCGCGTCCGCCTCAACCTCCATGGCGTTTTGCAGGAAGCGGTCTACCAATATAGGGTTTTTCTCCGAAACCCCGACGGCGTTTTTCATATAGAGCCTGAGCGCTTCTTCATCGTTGACGACGCGCATACCGGCGCCGCCGAGTACATAGGACGGACGCACCATGACGGGGTATCCGATCGCTGTCGCGGCGCGTACCGCGCTTTGCGTATCATGCGCCATATCGGACTGCGGCATCGGAATACCGAGCCTGTCCATCATATTCCGGAAGTGGTCCCGGTCCTCGGCGAGGTCGATGGTCCGCGTCGAGGTGCCGAGAATTGTCACGCCAAGCTGTTCAAGCTGGCTTGCGAGGTTGAGCGGCGTCTGGCCGCCAAACTGCGCGATGACGCCGATGGGCTTTTCTTTTTTATATATCTGCATGACGTCCTCGACGGTCAGGGGCTCAAAGTAGAGCTTATCCGATGTGTCGTAGTCCGTTGAGACCGTTTCGGGATTGCAGTTGACGATGATCGTCTCATATCCGAGCGCGCGCAATGTGATGGCCGCGTGGACACAGCAGTAGTCAAATTCAATGCCTTGCCCGATCCTGTTCGGCCCGCCGCCCAGAATCATGACTTTGGGCTTGCCGCTCGGCGCGGGCGAGAGATCGGCCTGATTATAGGTCGAGAAATAATAGGCCGCGTTTTCAACACCACTCACGGGGACGGGTTCCCAGCCCTCCACAACGCCGGAAGCCTCGCGCGCCCTGCTGACATCCAGTTCATCGCAGTTCATAAGCCCGGCAAGGTAGCGGTCTGAAAAGCCGTCTTTTTTCGCCTGCGCCAAAAGGTCCGCGGGAATCGAGGAGATACTGTGTTTCTTTATGCGCTCTTCAAGCTCCACAAGCTCACGCATCTGGGTGAGGAAATAGTCCTTTATGTAGGTCAGGTCATGGATTTGGGTGTTTGTGGCGCCTTTGCGAATGGCTTCGTATATCACGAACTGGCGCTCGCTTGTGGCGTCGCGCAGCATATCGAGAAGCTCATCAAGGGATTTCTCGCCGAACTCCCGCGCGCCGCCAAGCCCGTACCGGCCGATTTCGAGGCTGCGGATGGCCTTCTGGAAGGCTTCCTTATATGTTTTGCCGATGCTCATCACCTCGCCGACAGCCTTCATCTGGGTGCCGAGCTTATCGATGGAGCCCTTGAATTTTTCAAACGCCCAGCGCGCGAATTTGATGACGACATAATCGCCCGACGGCACATATTTATCAAGCGTGCCGCTCTTCCAGTACGGAATCTCGTCAAGCGTCAGCCCGGCGGCGAGCATGGCGGAAATCAGGGCGATGGGAAAGCCCGTGGCCTTCGACGCGAGCGCGGATGAACGCGATGTGCGCGGGTTAATTTCAATCACGACGATGCGGTCTGTTTTAGGGTCATGGGCAAACTGGACATTGGTGCCGCCGATCACGCCGATTGATTCGACAATGCGGTAAGCCTGTTCCTGCAACCGCGCCTGAACGTCTTTTGAAACAGTCAGCATCGGCGCCGAACAGAAGCTGTCTCCGGTATGAACGCCGAGCGGATCGATGTTCTCGATAAAGCAGACTGTGATCATCTTATTCTTGGCGTCGCGCACGACTTCGAGCTCCAGTTCTTCCCAGCCCAGTATGGATTCCTCAACGAGCACCTGTCCCACCATGCTCGCGGCGATCCCGCGGCTGACGATGGTCTCGAGCTCTTCATCATTGTTCACAAAGCCGCCGCCCGAACCGCCCATTGTATACGCTGGCCGGATGACGGCCGGGTAGCCGAGCCTGTGGGCGATATCAAGCGCTTCTGATACGGAGTAAGCCGGTTCGCTGCGCGGCATTTCAATACCCAGAGCGTCCATCTGCTTTTTAAAAGCGATGCGGTCTTCCCCGCGCTCTATGGCGTCCAGGTCAACGCCGATAATTTTGACGTTATATTGTTCCAAAATGCCCGCCTGCGCCAGTTCCGAGCATAAATTGAGTCCGGACTGCCCGCCAAGATTCGGCAGCACGGCATCCGGCCGCTCTTTAGCGATGATTTCTTCAAGCCTGGCAACATTCAGGGGCTCTATGTAGGTGCTGTCCGCAATGCCGGGATCAGTCATAATCGTGGCCGGATTTGAGTTAACGAGAACAATTTTGTATCCCAGCGCCCTGAGCGCCTTACAGGCTTGCGTGCCCGAGTAGTCAAACTCACAGGCTTGCCCGATTATAATCGGTCCCGAACCAATAATGAGAATTTTGTGTACATCGTTTCTTTTCGGCATAAACACCCTCCTGCGCAAACTTAATCTATATTCTTTTTATTAATAATATATAATTATACTATATTTATGTATAATAATTCAACTGATGTCCAAAATTTTTTGTCATTACATAACAGTATTATACGCATCCCTAAAAATTGCACCTTACAAAAAATGTAAGGTGCAATTGATTAATCATAAGAAGGAAACAGAACAAGCGCCCCATCCCCGCAACCGACATTGACGAGGGATGGAGTTTTATCAGGATCGTCAACAAGCATGTTGCAGATCTTATCCTCCACGTTTTTGCGTATCACCCGGCGCAAATCACGCGCGCCGCTTTTTTCGCCATAAGCCTTATCCGCGATCCAGGCCAGAGCATCCTGATCCCATGAAATCGCGATATTTTTCTCACCCAGCGGTTCCTTGAGCTCACTGAGCATCAAATCGGCAATTTTCTCATAATCCTTTTTGTCCAGCGCGCGGAAAACAACCACCTCATCCACCCTGCCGATAAACTCGGGCCGGAGGAAATCATTGAGCGCCTTCATCGCTCGGTCTTTTTCAACTTGCTGTTCCTGCCTGTTAAAACCGAGCGCGTTGTTTTTGATATTGCTGCCCGCGTTGGAGGTCATCACGATCACAGTGTTTTCAAAATTGACATTGCGCCCTTGCGCGTCAGTAATTTTTCCCTCATCTAATATTTGTAGCAGGATGTTCATGACATCCGGATGAGCCTTTTCAATTTCGTCGAAGAGCACAACCGAATACGGTTTGCGGCGCACTTTTTCGGTAAGCTGCCCGGCCTCGTCGTAGCCGACATAGCCCGGCGGTGAGCCGATAATGCGGGATACGGAGTGTTTCTCCATAAATTCACTCATATCAAGACGGATCAGCGGATCGGCCGCGTCAAACAGCTCACTGGATAAAACCTTGACAAGCTCGGTTTTACCAACGCCGGTGGGACCGACAAAGATAAACGACGCGGGGCGCCTGCGCCCGCTAATTTGAACACGTGAACGCCGGACAGCCGCCGCCACAAGATCAACGGCCTCATCCTGTCCGATCACCTTCGATTTCATAACAGCAGCCAGATTAGCCACTTTTCGCAGTTCCGATTCACGAATTTTGCTCGCGGGTATGCCGGTCCAAAGCTCGAGAACCCGGGCAAGGTCGTCGTCCGTTACCGTCGCGCCCAGAGCCAGAGGCTCAATTTCCTTAAGCCGTTGAGTCACGCGCAGTTTTTCAGCTTTGATTTCAGCCACGCGCTGGTAATCGATATCCATGGGGAGCTGCTCAATCTGCTCCTCTTCGTCGACCAATTCCCTGAGTTCGTTATTTAAAGTGTCATACTCTGATAAATTGTCGTTTTTAAGCGTGGCGCATGAGCAGGCCTCATCAAGCAGGTCGATGGCCTTATCCGGTAAAAAGCGGTCGGTAATATAGCGCTCGCTGAACACGACGCAGTTGTGGACAATGCTGTCGGGTACAACCACGCGGTGATATTTCTCATAGTAGTGTTTAATGCCCTTGAGGACCTCTATCGTATCCGTCAGTGACGGCTCCTCAACCTTAAC
>JAITVU010000392.1 GCA_031285645.1 Oscillospiraceae bacterium
CTTTGCCTGTCATTTCCATCTTTACCCCTCCGAATTTCTTGTCGCTGATGCGTTTATCAAAAGATTGCCATCTATTTTGGCATTCAATTCATTATATAATTCAAATTGGACAAATACCACCCCCTATTTAGACAAAAACTATTTATTTTTACTTTTATTATAATAAACAGTTATTGTTAATTTCAACAGTTTACTAAATTTTTGGTGGATGTTACGATAAATGAGCATATTTCACGATTTTTATGGCAGGATGTACAAGTTATTTGGGTATTGCCGCGCACCGCCGCGTGTGCTTTGCATCACGGGCGCATGCGTCAAACCGAACAAAATATCCCAAAATCGTTATTTCGTGCGCGCATCTAAATAAACCTTTCCGCTGCGAATCGGTATTACATCCCCTGGTTCATAGTGACGTATAGGCTGCCTTGGCGGCTTTACGCGACGAGAGTCGTGTATCCGAAGCGAACCCCGCTCCGGAATATACGGGAACAAACGATAACTATAGGAGGTATTTTATGAAGGCAAGCAAGAAATTAGGCTGTATACTGCTGGTTGTTGTCATTTTGATCGCAGCGGTAGCCTGCTCCGGAAACAGCGATCCCGAGCCGGGCAGCAGCGCCCCGGCAACAAGCGCAAGTACGAGTTCAAGTTCACAACCCGCCGCGTCGGGCGGCGCGGACGCGGCCGATTCGGATTTCCCGGGCGGCTGGCTGCCAACCACCAGTTACGATGAGCGCGTGACTTTTACGATGGCCACCGTTCAAACGCTGGAGGGTTACGATTACACCGCGGGCGACGACTATGTCAAGTGGTGGTCCGACAACTTCAATTACGATATTGAAGTCACGTCGCTGACCTTCGACACATGGTCGGAACGCCTCAGGCTCTGGATCAACTCCGGCGACATGCCCGACATCTGCGTTTTCGACTATAAACATCCGGACGCCGCGTCCTATGTCGATCAGGGGCTGATTAAAGAGCTGCCGGACGGCTGGAAAGAGCGCTGGCCGACACTGGCGAGCGTCCATGACAAGACGACGCTGGGCCCCGAGATCGAAAAAATATTCGATGGCAACTACTTCCTCCCCCGCGCCCGCTTCGACCAGAACATCCCGGGCGATCCGCTGCCGGATCACATCGCGTTCTGGTATCGCAAGGACTGGGCCGACGCTGTTGGATTCCCGATCAAGACCACATACAAAACATCGGAACTCATCGATTACGGCGTTTTGGTCAAGGATCAGGACCCCGGCGCCCTCGGCGCAAACCTGCTCCCCATCAGCAGCAGGCCGAACTGGGCCATGCGCTGTTTTGTCGGCAGCAACAATACCCATTACAAAACATTCTATAAAGGCGACGACGGTACATACCAGTGGGGACCCGCATCCCAGGATACGCTGACCGGACTCAAGCTTTATCTTGAGGCGTTCCAGAGCGGCGCCCTCAATCCCGAATTTTTCACGCTCAAAGACATCGACGACTACGACCAGTTCCGCGTGTCGGCCGTGTCGGGCGGATACTTTGGCGAAGCGCCCACAAGCACCCTGCACTCAAACCGCATCCAGTATTTCGGCGTCAACACAAGCCTCGATCCCGATGAGTGCGTCGGCGTCGCCACCATACTCGGCGAGGACGGCAACTACCATCAGGAAGACCTGATCAACTACTGGGGCACCATTATCTTTAATCCCGATATCAGCGACGTGAAGTTTGAGCGCTACATGGATATGCTCGACTTTGGCTGTACGGAACAGGGCTACCTGCTCCAGCGCGTTGGTTTTGAAGGCACCGACTGGGAATACGACGCGAACGGCGAGATTGTCTCCCTGCTTCCCGAAGGACAGAATCTGGCGGGGCAGACAGGTAAATATCCCGGCAACAGCTATGTCATCGCGGTTGCAAAGCTCGCTGACGACTTCGCCTTCCAGAACCCGAACATCAAGAAAGCCTACCGCGACGAGTCCTGGGTTCTGTACACAGAGCGCTGCCAAATCGCCACGCCCCAGTCATTCAGCGCAACCGACTGGGATCTGTTCACTTTTGACTCCCCCAGCATGCGCAAAACGCTTCTGGACTTTGACACCGAATATACAAACCTTGTGACAACGGCCAAGGACGAGGCCGACCTGGAGGCGCTCTGGCTTAAATGGATCGAGCAGCAAATGCCGATCATCCAGCCTGTGCTTGACGAACTGAACGCCATGTAAGGTCATTTTATCCGCGCACAGCGCAAAAATCCGTACCAGGACAGCTCCTTAAAATCTGCTTTCCCACTCTGCCCGGCGCGTCTTGTATAAATAAGGCGCGCCCGGGCGGCGGCGGGAATGAATCATTCCGACTGACGCCATGCCAACCCTCATTGGACATGGTACCGATATTTCACGGAACACAATGTTCCTTAACGCCAATATGGGGCGAATTGACCGGTTTTGCCGGCCTTGGGGATAAAAAAGCGCGGCGGGCCTGCACTTTTAACAAGCCCCTTTGGTTCATTAATGAAATGGGTGTGTGATAATGTCCAGCAACGACACAAAAATAAGACCGGCCTCCCCGGCTGTGCTCGATAAAAAAACAACCGGCGGCAGAATCCGGGCACTCGGGCGCCGGATATGGAGCTTCAGGGAAAGCTATACGCTCATCCTGCCCGGCGCCGTGTGGTACGCTGTCTTCGCTTATCTTCCCATGTACGGGCTTTTGCTCGCTTTTAAAACCTATAAAGCGAAACTCGGCATCTTCGGGAGTCCCTGGGTCGGCCTTGAAAACTATGTCTATGTCTTCAGGGATATTTCGTTTATGCAGGCTGTTTTGCGCACGCTTCAAATCAATGCGGGCCGCCTGCTCTTCCAGTTTCCCGTCCCAATTATCCTGGCTATGCTTTTTAACGAAATCCGTTTGGGAAAATCGAAAAAAGTGCTGCAATCCGTCTTTACTTTTCCGCATTTCCTGTCCTGGGTTATCGTGGCCAGCGTCCTGACCAATGTGCTGAGCATGAACGGTATGGCCAACGCGATCATCAAGATATTCGGGGGCGACGGCATCAATTTTCTCGGGTCAA
>JAITVU010000280.1 GCA_031285645.1 Oscillospiraceae bacterium
CCCCGTTAAATGTGTCGTCGTCACCGGCGATATATTTGAGGGCACCGTGCCGTTCAGCCCCAAGCTGCTGGATGCGGCCGTTGGTTTTTTCGATTTACTGCTGTGTGAAATCAATAAAAACCAGGCGGACCAGCCGCTGCAAAAAAAAGACTTTATATTTGTTCCGGGAAATCATGATATCATACGCACCGACGACGCAAATGAAAAATGGATGAAGTATAAATCCTTCATCAATACGTTTTACCAGTGCTGGCCGGACGTCTACAACAAGGAATCATTTTATCTCATACAGGCGTATCATGATTACAAGATCGCGTTTATCGGCTTCAATTCCTGCCGTATTGAGAAAAAAGCCATATTCGACCGAAATGTCATCAGCGCCATCGAATCCAGCGTCAGCGCCGACAGGCTTTGCGCCGCCGGCATCGATAAAAACGCGCTCATCGGCGTCCTGACGGACGAATCGGCGGATGAATACATCGATTACGGCGAGATCGCCATGGCCGATATCACCGCCGCCTCAAGAGAAATAAAAAAGCTCGACGGATACAACATCATCGCCTTTTTTCATCATCATTTTTACCTCTTTCCCGAAATCGCCCATAAGATCGGCGACAGCGGGCTGATCAGAAATCATACAACCGTGACGCAATATCTCAAGCAGATGAACGTCAAGACCATATTGCACGGCCACAAGCATTATGATCTGGAGCGCCCCTTTATCACGGAAGATTATTATAAAACGACGGACAGCATCATCGACGTCTTTGCCGGCGGATCGGTCGGCACGGCGCGAAAAGATTATCACACATTCAGCATCATTGATTTTTATCCCAGAAGTGAAGCCGTCAAGATTATACAGAAAAAGTTCATCTACAAAGAGGAAGCGCTCGATGTCGTGTCCAAGCAAATCCCGCCCCAGAATATCACGACAAAAATACTCAGGCTGCTCGAGCTGCTCAAAACCGTCAACCCCGACGCGAGCCAAAAATATACCGATACGGCAGAGCAGATTTTTAAAACATACCCCACATGCAACCAGGTTATCCTGTGGCTCAACGAAGCCATCACAGGCTTTACCGATGTCTTTAAGCTCATTGAAAAGGATGACAGGAATATCCTCTTTATGCTTTACGCCGTTCAGTTGAGGGCTTTGTATACAGTAACCAGAAACAGCGGCGACAAAGAATACATGGAGTCTTCCCTGTTGCTGCTTAAAAAGCTTTACGTCGGCTGTGTTCACTCTGACCAGTTTGATTTAACCCCGGATGAATTCCACGCGCTTCTTAAAATCCGCCGGTTGCAGGATGTCGCCAAAGCCTGTGATAAGTATTTAAACAGGGCAAAAAATTTATTGTCGCATCAATATCTGGCCTTTACGATGGTGGGCGTTTTCTTCACGGACCTTTACATGGTTCTCACGCAGTACGCGGACGAGTTCTACAACGACACCATAAAATACAAAGTCAATATCAAGCTGGAGGAGAACAGGTTCCATCAAAACGTCCCGGCCCCGAGGATCGTCATCCACTCCGATGTGGACAGGCGAAGCGCCTACATACAGATGCTGTGCAACGAAGCGACCGCCCATAAAATGGCCGTTTTATTCGTCAAGGAATTTGACCTGCTCATCAATAAGTACGAAGATTACTTTAAAATTATCGGTCTAAAGCTCTATTACCTGCTGCCTAAAATAAACAAGGACAATTTAAAGGACACGCTGGACAACTACAACTTCGAAGCCTATATCCCGACGCTTCTGCCTTTGCTCACAGGCGACAACATCTATCCCTCGAAGGTTGTCTTCGCGCGGGAGCTGATTCAAAATTCCATCGACGCCATCGCGGTGAGGCGGGCCAAAGTATCGGAAGACATCGATGAAACCATTCATATTGAAATGGGCGTCGACAAAAACAACCGCCGCTATTTTCTTATTGCGGATTGCGGCACGGGCATGGACCGCTATAAAATTGAGCGGTACTTTACAAGCATCGGACGGAGCTTTTATTCGGGCGATGAATACTCCGACCTTAAAATCAGCTACAAGCCGATCAGCAACTTTGGCATCGGCTTTTTATCCTCGTTCATGGTATGCCAGGAAATTGACGTCAAGACAAAATATTACCTTGCGGACAGCGAGGGGCTCACGCTGCACATACCCAACTACGACGGCTGCTTCTTCATCGACAAGGACGACGGCCTCCCCGTCGGCACCGAGCTGAAGCTCTACCTCAATCAGGATTTTAAAAACAGCGATATTGTTCAGTATATTAAAAATGTCATGCAGGATATCCGGTTTGATATCCGAATCAAAAGTACCGAACCCGGCGGCGCCGAGTGTTCGGAATACATCCCCAAAAGGGCCATCCGCAAAAAACACGGCGCCGGTGATCTCAGGTACTTTGTGCCGCTCTCGGACGACGGCGCAATTATTGATCTGGACTATAGCTGTGTGATCGACGATGACGCCGTCAACGAATACGATTATGGCGTTCTGATAAAGTACGGCCGCAAAGAAAAGCCGCAGCAGGTCATCCTGAACGCGGGCATACTCGTCCAAAAGGCGTCCTTATCCGATTTCTTCAATTTTGGAGACCGGATTGAATCCCGTTTGATCATTCGCAATGAAATGCGTGGCGACCGCAATAACAGCGCTGTCGTCGTCAATTTTCCCGCCAACTGGACGCAGCTGGATGTATCGCGGGAAAATTGCGGCGGCTATTCTGATTTCGCGCAAACCATCAATAATTTCGATGAAAACAGAATCGGCGCCTCAATCGCAAGAGTACTTTATAATCAGATACAGGGATCCATCGAGTATTTCAGAATTCACAAAATCAACACCCCTTTGCTGAGCATCCAAAGAATCGTCAGCATCGCCATCCAGTTTTGCAACAGGAAGCAGAGCGAGATCGGCGCAAAACTGCGGCTGCTGTACTACCGTCTCTACATCACGGTCACGGACAAGGGATTTCTGTTTGAAGTGAAAAACAATGTCCAGATAAAAAGGGACACGCGTTTTTTGACGATCAATGAAGACAGCGTGGCCGAGTTCATGCAAATATATCCCAAACTGAAAAAGCACCATTTTAACGAAGTAAAACAGATGAAGCTGTTAAACGAAAGCAGGATCATACTTGAAAAGCGCAGGCTCAGGGAATCGGATATCTATGAATACGAATTTGACGACGTCTATCGCATATACGATCATATTTCCGGTATAGGCGATTTGTCACGCAGCGAAATTTCAAAACTCTTAAGCGTGGACAAATTTGCTGAAAGCGGCCATGCAAATATCGATATTCTCCTGTGCATGTACGCCATATCACTGTCCGATTTTCTTGTGGAGGGCTTGCAGGACAAAAAAAAGCGAAAAACGCTGGCAAAGCGGGTTGAATCCACGAGCGTTTTCCAGCTGATTCAGATGGCCATGCTGCAGCATTTAACCGTGCCGCAATTCGTATCTTACGACAACTCGATCTTTATATCGTTCGATAAACTGATTCAGTTCGTCGACAGCGACACAGGCAAAAAATAACGCCGGTCCCCCGGATTGCGTGCGCCTGTCGCATGCGCAGCTTATAGCCGTACAGATGTAAAATTGCCAGGCGGCGCGTGCCGCGGGCTTTGCCCGCTGTGGTATAAAACCGGCCTTTATGCCTGTGTGGCTATATACTTCTTCCATATTTTCCTTGACTTTTCAGGCACCAGGCAGTAAAATTGAGAATGACTTTCAATTTGGCGGTGATTATATGCCCAATGTCTACCAAACAAAACAAAAGGGCATTATACTTACATACCTGTCCGAGCATGCGGAACAGGCCTTTTCGGCGCGTGAAATATTGTTAAGCTGCAAACAGAAAGGGACCCCTGTTGGTCTCGCCACGATTTACAGGCATCTTGAATGCCTCGTCAGGGAAAACAAGGTCAAAAAGGTTACAACCGATAACAGCGCCGGTCTGCGTTACCAATTTCTCAGTCCCGCCGCGCGTGGGGACGCCTTTTTCCTTAAGTGCGACTGCTGCGGCAAAATAACCAGCGCCGAATGCGGGCTGCTCGACGAAATGGCCACGCATATGAACAGAGCCCACGGCTTTAAGCTGGACACGGCCCGGTCGGTTTTATACGGGCGCTGCAGGGAATGCCTGTAGACGTCGGCTTAACTTCATGCGGCCGGTAAGCTTAACTTGATTTTAAAGGAGGGGTCCATTGCCATGAAACGGCGTGTTATCGCGGTTCTTGTTTGCGTCTGCTTTGTTGTGGCCCTCCTTTTTTCAGCCGTTTCAGTGTCGGAAAATATTCATCACGCATGCAGCGGAGACGCCTGCCAAATATGCCTCTATATCAGCCATATCGCACACACGTTAAAACAGCTGCGCGTCGTGGCGTTCACGGCCGTCTCGATCATACTTTGCGGGATCGCCGCTTTGTTTGTTATTGCCTTTAGAGGGCCGCAACAAGCGCATCATGGCCTCATATCCCTCAAGGTACAGCTAAACCGTTAAGCCTCTTTATGGCAAGGGTTCTGCGTCCGCAAGGCGGGCGCTTGTTCCCTTGTCTTTTTATGCCCAAATACGCAAACTGACGGAGGTTAGCGTGAAAAAACATCACGCTAATACTAATATCCGTTAAAAAGTGCGATAAAATGATCGCTCAAAACGCCTTTTTCCCAAAACGCATCGCGCCATTTTATCTGCTTTCTAATGGGATATTGCGGCGGGAATAAATAATAACGTTCCGGTTATTTCTTACTTTTGCTATAGTATAAGCCACTATTCATAATACGCGAAGCGCTCCCGCTTCGCGAAACCGCGCTTCATACACAAAAAAC
>JAITVU010000065.1 GCA_031285645.1 Oscillospiraceae bacterium
GCCTCCCGCATGTCGGAATCCTGTCCGGGCAGGTCGCACACCAGTTGCAGCGTCTGCTGCAGGGCGGGCCGTGTTCCGCCCCAGTGGGTCACATATTCGCCGCGAACGCCGTTTTCCTCTTCGATCACAATGGCGTATTTGGACATCGGCAGCTTGCTTCCCTCAAGATAACCCACATGGTTGTGCGCGTTTTGGAAAGCGGCCCCCATGTTTTGAATTTCGTATGTAAAGTCGATTACCTCAACACGAGAAATAATTCCCATAGTTCCTCCCTATACTAAAATATTTAATCAATCACGATATGGGATAGTGCTTCCGCCACCGCCTTGTCGGACAAATCCTGCCCGATGCCGGGTAAATCGGGAACCTTGATTTTCCCGTTTACCGGCTTGTAGTCACAGGTGCAGTAATCAGCGTATTCTGCGGCTTCGTTCAAATAAAAGTATTCATGAATAAAGAAGTTCGGGATGGCTGCCTCTACCTGTAGAGCCGCCGCTGTCGCGATTGGTGTACCCGCGATATGGATTTGCGCTTTGACGCCGTAGATATGCGCCATATCGCAAATCTTTTTTGTCTCGGAGATACCGCCGCAATTGCTGATATCCGGCTGGATAATATCAACGGAGCTATCCTCGAACAAATCGGAATACTGCCAGCGGGTATGAATCTTCTCACCGGTCGCCAACGGGACATGGGTATTTTCATGCAGTGATTTGAAAAGCTTTCGCTTCATGGGCAGAACCGGTTCTTCACAGTAAAACACGCCGTACCGCGCGGCGACGGCGTCCGCCTGAATGGCGGACCGGCTGTCAAGCGAGCAAAAGTATTCCACAATAATATCAAATCCCTTACCGCCCACATCGCGAATGGCCTTGAGACGTTCCTCCATCAAATTAAGCGAATACGAGGTCAGAGGGGTCACAATCCTGCGGTCGCCCAACACGCTTTTGTCGCGGTCAAAGTACAGCGGCGCAATCTTTGCCGCGTCAAAACCGGCATTCATAATTTTTTCCGCCGTTTGTGCGTATTCCTCCGCGGTGCCCCGGGGGCTCAGGTCGCCGCCGGTTCCGGCCTGCATCATGGAATAGTAACACCGCAAATCAGCGTTCTGTTTGCCTCCCAAAAGCTGATAAACGGGGATGTTCAGCGCCTTTCCCTTTATGTCCGTCAACGCCGTGTCAAAGGCGCTTAAGCTGCCGTAATACACGGCGCCCCCGCCGCTTATATGTCCGTTGATTTTGGTGCGCATTTCTTCCCAAATTACTTCATTGTCCATCGGATTCCGGCCGATATAATATGGGGCTATATCCATGAGCATACCCGCCAGAGCGTGCTCCCCGATTCCCATTGAAACACCGGCCTCACCCAAGCCGTAAATGCCCGTATCTGTGTTCACTTTGACGACCACCGGTTTGTAGGGGCCGTAGGGCGAGGTCGTTCCCGCGTGCTTCAGCATAAAGATTTCTACATTTGTAATCCTGATCTTCAATCACTCCCAAACTCTATATCTTAATGATACTATCGCGGAGATACAGGCGGCTAGACCAAATCGGGCAAAAGCGTGGACAGGATTGGCACAAAGGCGAAGAGCAATCCGCAGGCAAATTCTACGCAGACCATCGGAATCGCCTCTTTGGTGATGCCTGAAAGAGGGCGCTTGCTTACCGAAGACGCCACAAACAAACAGGTGCCGAAAGGTGGTGTGGCCTGACCGACAGCCAGCATGAACACGAAAAAGCAGCCAAAATGGATGGGATCGACGCCAAAGGCCAGGGCAATGGGCGTCAGAATAGGGCCCAGAATCAGGTTTGTGGCGCTGACGTCCAGAAACATGCCGCAGATGATGAGAAGCACGAAGACAAGCAGCAGGAACGTGGTCTGGCCATTGGCGACGCTCATGAACGCGCCGGTCACAGCCTGAGGTACCCGGTCATAGGTAATCAGGTAACCGAACAGTTGGGCAAAGCCGACAAGAAGCATCAAAGATGCCGTGCTGAGCGCCGTGGATTTGATGATTTCCCAATATTGCTTCAGCCTCATCTCGCGGTAGATGGCAAGACATACAACAATACCGTACAGCGCCGCCACCGCTGACGCCTCTGTTGCGGTAAAGACACCCGAGTAAATGCCGCCGAGAATAATCAGAGGCATAAGCAGCGCCCATATAGAGCCGGCGAAGCTTTTGAGAAAACTTTTAAAGGAAAAGCTGTCGGATTTCGGAAAATTATTCTTCCGGGCTTTCATATAGGCGTACATGCAAAGCGCTATGCAGGTGATAATCCCCGGGATAACGCCGGCCATCAGCAGCTTACCGACCGGGTTCCCCGTCAGGTTTCCGTAAATGACAAATACAATGCTGGGCGGAATGACAATGCCCAACGTGCCGCCCACCGCCTGAAGCGCCGCGGCGTAATCCTCCGGATAACCCTTTTTGACCATCTCAGGATACATCAGGCCGCCAATAGCGGCCGTGGTCGCCACGGAAGAACCGGAAATGGCGGCAAAGAATGTGCAGGCCACAATGGCGACGAGGGAAATTCCGCCGGATACCCAGCCGACAAGGGAATCGGCCAGCTGAATCAGCCGTTTGGACAGCCCGCCTTTAGCCATAATGTCCCCGGCCAGATAAAAACACGGGATTGCTAGAAACGCGAACGAGTCGCTGTACATGAACAGCTTTTGCGGAATAATCAACAGCTCCAGCGTGGGGTCGACAATCACTGTCGCGATGCAGGAAAGCGCCAACGCCCACGCAACCGGAATACCCAGCAGCATCGTACTCAAGAAGATGACAATCAGCAAAATCGCGGGTAAGCTCATTCTTTAACACTCCCTTCTCCAATGACTTCAATCAGTCTTACAACCGCGCAGAAAGAGGCCGCGATAAAGGAGATTAATACAATGGAATATACGTAATGCATAGGAATTTGCATGGCGGGGCTTTTGCGAAACGCGCCAACCGGAAGCAGTGCAACGCTTTGGTACGCAATGACAAGGCTGAGCACCAGCGCAAGCACCTGCCGGATGATGTGCATGATGTGCTTTGCCTTTTCTCCCAGAAAACCGTCAATCAAATCCATCCGGACCAGAGCGTCGCGGCCGATGCTGATACTGACGCCCAACAAAATCAGCAGCACAAACAAGTATCGGGAAAGCTCCTCCGACCACGGCAGGCTATAGAAAATAACATACCGGAAAAAGGTCTGGGCGCAGACCACAAGAATAATGACAATCAGCGACAGGCCGATAACTGTCAGAAGCGCATTTTGGATCGCGTTTGATATTTTTATTAATATTTTCATCATACCATCCCAATCCGGCTGTAATTTTCAGCCGTTTACATAATGTAAGATCGATTGTACCGGAGCGTATAAAAAAGGAAGCCCTCCGGGACCGTTAACGCCGACGGCCATAAAAGAGCTTTCCTTTTCAAAACGCGAAATGCTTTTAAACGCTAATCAGTACTTACGGCGCGCAGTCTTCAATCAGCTTGATGTACTCGCTGTACTTCTCCTGATACTGGTCGCGGACGCCCTGCGTCAAGGTAAACAGCTCCTCTTTATCAGGGTACGTCACCTCGCCACCGGCATCGTTCACTGCTTTCACCACGGTTTCCAGCGTATCGCGCTGAGCTTTTCTTTCCCAAACGGCCACTTCCTGGGCGATTTCTTCAAACAGGGCCTGATCTTCGGCGCTCATGGACTGCCAAAGCTTGTCACTCATGATGAACACGGCCACATTGTAGACATGATCCGTCATGGCAAGGTATTTATTGACATCGATAATATTCAGGTCAAGCGCATGTGTCGCGGGGTTATCCTGGCCGTCGATGGCGCCCTGCTGCAAAGCGGTGTAGGCCTCGTTCCAGTTCATGGCCACGGGATCGGCGCCAAAGGCGGAGAAGATTTCCTGATGAATAGCGTTTTCCATAACGCGTATCCGAAGGCCAGCAATATCCGCCGCGCTGTTGACGGCGCGCGCGCTGTTGCTCAAATCCCGGAAGCCGAGCTCCACGTTCGCGACAGCATGCAAGCCGACGGTACCGAGCATGTCGAGGAAGTATTTGCCCACTTCGCCCATCCAGATGGCATCCGCGTGCTCCGTGCTCTTGACGAGATAAGGTAAATCAAACACGCCGTATGCGTCGATGTAGTTTGTCAGGTTGGCAAAGTTGACCGAAGCGATGTCGAGGGTACCGGTCTGGCAGTCTTCCACAAAGCTGATTTCGTTGCCGAGCTGCCCGTCGTGATAAACCGTTATGTTATAGCGCCCGTTGGTTCTTTCATTGACCAGATTTGCAAACATGTCGATGCTTTCGCCCTTTGCCCCGACGGCGCTGGAAACGTTGGCAAATTTGAGCTCGATTGTTTCGGTATTTGTGCCGCTGTCAACGGCGGACGCCGCTTCGGAAGAGGTCGCAGCCGCAGTGGGGGCCTGGCTTGTTGCTGTGGACGAAGCGCTCCCGCCGCTTGAGCCGCATCCGACCAATGAGCCCGCCACCACAAATAACGCTAAAATAATCGCAAGTGTTTTTTTCATATTTTCTTATCTCCTCAAGTTATATTTTAGTTTTTTCTAAACAAGTTCCACTGTGCCCTCTTATTACAGTATTTGGGGGTTGTTTACCGGATACGATGGCGTCTTCCCGGTAAGCACCTCGTCCACGCCTATGGCGGCCATAAGGCTCATCCTTTCGAGGGATTGCGTTGAAATCCCGGCGAAATGCTGTGACATAATGAGATTGTCGAGCTCAAATAACGGGCTGGTCAGCGCAAGCGGCTCCTCCGGGTAAACGTCCAAGGCCGCGCCGGCAATCACCCTTGTTTTAAGCGCGTCGCACAGGTCGTGGATATTGCAGATTTCACCGCGGGAACAGTTGATAAGATACGCGCTTTTCTTCATCTGGCCAAGGGTTTCCCTGTTGATCATATTGCGTGTCTGGGGCAGCAGCGGAAGATGTATGCTTACAAAGTCCGATTCCGCCATCAATTCTGCCATAGACAACGACACATTGACGCCCGCGGCGACATGTTGCAAGGGGGCCGCGTCAAAAACGGTTACCCGCATGTTAAATCCATCCATCGCTTTTTTGGCGACCAGCCGGCCAATGCCGCCATAGCCGATAATGCCGAGGACAGCGCCTTCCATCTCCTTTCTTGTAATGTGTTGACGGCAGGTCCAGTTCCCCAACCGTGTCTGACGGTCCACCTGTTGAATCTGACAGGACAGCATCGCGATAAGCGCTACTGTATATTCAGCTACGGCGATGTTGTTGGAGACAGGGCCGTTGACCACCCAGATTCCAAGCTCCGCCGCCGCAGAGATGTCTATGTTGTCAAAGCCCACGCCATGGCGGGCGATCACCTTCAGCCGATCCCCCGCTTCGATAACTTCCCGGGGGTAACTGGCATTCCGGCAGAGAATGGCGTCGCATCCCCTTACCGCGGCTTTCAGGCTTTCCGTATCTACCGGCACGCCTACAATAAGCTGATAACCGCGTTCCAACAAATAATCTTTTCCGCTTGGCGCGATATCTTCCGGAATCAAAACCTTCAAATCCCTTACAACCCCCTTGCAAATTCCAGTTTATCCTGCAAGCTTACAAAGCTGACAAGGGCAACTCATTTCCCAAATACGGCGTATACCGGCAGAACCCTTCCGCGTAAGTAATTTTTTTGCGTCCTCTTGACCAGTCATTGGCAGCAAAACCGCGATTTTCAGCGCATCGGGTATAATATTGAACCAACTGCGGCTGCACCGCGAAACAGCGAATTGCCTCCATTTTCTTTTTATAAGTATCCCCGATGTCGATATAGGTGTTGATTTCAAACCGATTAAATTCCGAGTGCGGAAGCGTTGTTTCAAAAAGAAATATGTCGGGGATGAAGTGACTGGGCGTACCGGGAACGGCCCCCAACATACCGGCAGCGCTGACTGCCCGAATAACCGCCTTTCCCGTGAGCGCGTGGTCTTCGTTTAGCGGGTCATTTGTCCAATGCGTCAAGATTACATCCGGGCGTATGTCCAATATATCTTTTGTCAGCGTCCGGATTTTCACGTCGTCCAAGGTAAGCGGGTAATCGCCGTAATCAAAAAAGCGTATGTCTTCGATTCCAATAATCTTTGCGGCCTCAAC
>JAITVU010000124.1 GCA_031285645.1 Oscillospiraceae bacterium
AAAGCTTCGTCATGTCAAGATCATCCGCCACCACACATTTGCGCCGCGCCATCAGCGGCAAAGCCTCCACAGCGTCGTAAAGGGCCTCGACATCCAGCGCGCGCCCGTTAAAGCGCTGCAGGTTAAAATCCCCTGCCTCCCCGTAGCTTTTTGTGATCTGTGTTCTCCATGAGTCGACAAGGTAGTGCTCCGCGCCATAAAGCAGGCAGACGCCTTCAATATCGCCGTTTTTAACCGCCCTGGCGAACGTGTCTTCGGTTTTATGGCGCATGCCGTCACCCCGCTTGTCCTTCCGGTAAATAAAATTTTTCAAACCCGGCGCACAACGCATATCGATGCCTGCACGCCGTTTCCCACAGTAATAGTAATACAGTCATATTATACCTTTACCATGCGTTGTTTGCAAGACCGGCAGCGCCGCCGGGGCCGAGAAACTCCGGTTTACCGAACATGCGGCTTTACCGCAAAATATCCGGCGCATGTTCCGGATAACGGCGCGCTTACATTGACGGTGTCGGATGAATGGTTTGCTAAAATAAAGGGAACAATAACTGACAATTAAACATCGTCAAAGGACTCTTATTCTATGTTGAAAGTATACAAAAAAAGCTGATTGCGTCTGGGATATTATTCTTTACAAGCCGCTTTTGTTGTGCTATACTTTACCAGTGTGGGCGCAGCCCGCACAGACCCCTTACTTGGATGAAGGGCTTGCAGCCTGCTTTGCGGGACGTCACCCGCCTTTTTCTATGTTTGGGGAGAAAAAAACAAAGGGGTGATATCATGCTGCTTAAAGAAGTTAAAACCGCTGTTATCGACGATAACAAACGCCACGACGGCGACACAGGGTCTCCCGAGGTTCAGATCGCGATTTTGACAAAAAGAATCAATGATCTGACGGAACATCTTAAAATCCACAAAAAAGATCACCACAGCCGCCGCGGCCTGCTTAAAATGGTCGGGCAAAGGCGCGGGCTTCTCAATTACCTTCAAAAGAAGGATATTGAGCGCTACCGCGCACTCATTGCGAAACTCGGTATCAGGAAATAAAACCGGCGCGGCGTTTGCCGCACCCTCTATAGCAACCGGACAAGCGCCTTGCGCCAGCTCCGGTTGCTATAGACGCATATATCCTCAATTATTACAGCCGGATCACAGCCGGGGTTTTCTTAAACCCGCTGCGGATTTGCGTTGTTAACGTGATCTGAGTATGAATTCCGCCTGAGCGGCAAGTCAAACATCAGGCGGCCATCTATTTAGCAGTGAATCGAGCGCGCGGCGCAGCGCTTTGGTTTTATTGCTAAAGAATTTTGGCCGCCGCAACATGGAGGTTATTTTTTATGTTCGATCAATGCAGGGTTTTTGAAACAACCTTCGCCGGCCAGAAAATATCTTTTGAAGTCGGCAAGCTGTGCGGGCTGAGCAACGGCTCCTGCCTTGTACGCTACGGCGAAACCACGGTTCTTGTCAATGTGACTATGTCTGAGCGGCCCCGCGAGGGTATCGACTTTTTCCCGCTTTCCGTCGATTATGAGGAAAAGCTTTACGCCGTGGGCAAAATTCCGGGCTCGTTCCTCAAAAGGGAAGGGCGACCCAGTGAAAAGGCCATTCTCACCTCCCGCTGCGTGGACAGGCCCATCCGCCCGCTTTTCCCTAAAGACCTGCGCAACGATGTGTCTGTCGTGATGACGGTGCTGAGCGTCGAGCAGGACTTCGCGCCCGATATCGCGGGCATGGTCGGCACATCTTTCGCCATTTCAATTTCCGATATTCCCTGGAACGGGCCGATCGCGGGCATCAATGTCGGCCTTGTGGACGGCAGGATTATTCTCAACCCCAATCAGGAAGAGCGCGCGGCCAGCGATCTCGACCTTATGGTCGTGGGCGGCGCTGAAAAAATCTGCATGATCGAGGCCGGCGCGAACCAGGTGAAAGAAGATGTGATGCTTGACGCCATCAAGCAGGCGCATGACGAAATCAAAAAAATGGTCGCCTTTATCGCTTCCGTACAGGCGGAAATCGGCAAGGCAAAGGTGCCTTTTGAATCCATGGAAGTGGATCACGATATGTTTGAGGCCATTAAGGATTTTGCCATCGAGAAGGTCCGTCACGCTTTGGACACCGATGATAAAAACATCCGCGAAGCGCGCCTCGCCCCTGTCGTCGACGAGATTCACGCGAAATTTGACGATCAGTATCCCGAACAGGGCGCTATGATCGCCGAGTGTATCTATAAGCTTCAAAAATATATTGTGCGCCGCTGGCTGCTCGACGACGGCAAGCGCGTCGACGGGCGCGGGCTGGACGATATCCGCCCGCTGGCGTCTGAAGTGGGCATCATACCGCGTGTGCACGGCTCCGGCCTCTTCACGCGCGGCCAGACCCAGGTGCTCACCATCACAACGCTCGGCCCCGTCTCCGATTCCCAGCGCATTGACGGCCTTGACGACGAAGACTCCAAACGCTATATGCACCAGTATAATTTCCCGTCCTACTCCGTGGGCGAGACAAGGCCCTCCAGGGGGCCAGGCCGCCGCGAAATCGGCCACGGCGCCCTGGCGGAGCGCGCGCTTGTTCCCGTTTTGCCCACCGTGGCGGAATTCCCCTACGCGATGCGCCTTGTCTCTGAGGTCCTCTCGTCCAACGGCTCCACCTCTCAGGGATCGATCTGCGCGTCGACACTCTCCCTCATGGACGCGGGCGTGCCGATTAAGGCGCCTGTCGCCGGCATTTCCTGCGGCCTCATCACCGAGGACGACCGCTGGATGACCATGGTGGACATTCAGGGGCTCGAAGATTTCCACGGCGATATGGACTTTAAAGTCGGCGGCACCCACGAGGGTATTACCGCTATCCAGATGGACATCAAAATCGACGGCCTGACGTATGACATCATTGAGGAAGCCTTTGAGAAATGCCGCAAGGCAAGGCTTTATATCCTGGATGAGATTATGCT
>JAITVU010000143.1 GCA_031285645.1 Oscillospiraceae bacterium
ATCCGGGCGGGTCCGGGAGGTGGCCCCTCCCGGCGTCTTTTGGTTCCTTTGTGACGAGACAAAGGAACTGCCCGTCGCGGCATGAGCGACAAGCCTTGCTGCACAGCAACGCCTTGCTAAAAGACAATGGAATAATAGAAGATTCTCCTCTTCTCTCAGAATACAGCGGACTTCTGCCCAACCTTCTGCTGACAAAGGCTCATTAGTATAAAACAAAAACCGATGTGGTCAATTCCACATCGGTTTTTGTTTTCTTGTCTCAGCACGCCATACGGTTGCTTTACCATTCTTTATATTTGTCGCTCAAAACTCAATAATGGCTTCTGACTTTATAGCTTGTGTGCAGCACTTCGTGGGCGCGATGGCTGCCGGGTTTATCCAGATACTCATCATACAGTTTCTTGATAACAGGGTTCTCGTGGGATTGGCGAACCTTGTTCTCGGAATCCTGATTGTAGAGAACCTGGGCGCGCTTCGCGCGCAGATCGACAAAGTTGCGCACATGAGCCGACTGGACCGGCTGTCCGCCGCCGTTGATGCAACCGCCGGGACACGCCATGATCTCGATGAAGTGATACTGTTTCTCACCGCTCTTCACTTTTTCAAGGAGCATCTTGGCATTGCTGAGTCCGGAGGCTACCGCCACGTTGATATCCATACCGGCGACATTGTATGTCGCCTCTTTAACCCCTTCGAAGCCGCGGACCTCGACAAACTCAATCTTGCCCGCGTCCTCCTTCTCCAGCCACACCACGGCTGTGCGCAGCGCCGCTTCCATGACGCCGCCCGTCGCGCCGAAAATGACGCTCGCGCCCGTGGATTCGCCCAGAGGATCATCGAAATACTCATCCTCAAGCTCGGTAAACTCGATACCCGCGCGCTTGATCATGCGGGCAATTTCACGCGTTGTAAGCGCCACATCGCAGTCGGGCACGCCCGCGGCGTTCTCATCCTCGCGGTTAACCTCAAACTTCTTGGCCGTACAGGGCATCACGCCCACGACAAAGAGATCTTTGGGATCGAGGTCATGCGTCTCCGCGTACCATGTTTTAAATATGGCGCCGAACATCTGCTGCGGGGATTTGCATGAGGACAGATTTGGAATGAACTCGGGATAATAGTGCTCGCAGAACTTGATCCAACCTGGTGAACAGGACGTGATCAGGGGCAGCGGGCCGCCCTTTGTCACGCGTTCCAACAGCTCGTTGGCCTCCTCGACAATGGTGAGGTCGGCGGCGAAATCGGTGTCGTAAACGCCGTCAAATCCAAGCCGGCGCAGCGCGGCAACCATTTTGCCCGTCGCGTCCGTGCCGATGGGGAAACCGAATTCCTCGCCGATGGTGGCGCGGATAGACGGCGCTGTCTGGACAACGACGTGTTTGGTCGGATCGTTTATCGCGTCCCATACTTTCTGGGTCTCATCCTTCTCCGCGATGGCGCCGGTCGGGCACACAACGATGCACTGCCCGCAGGAAACACAGGCGACTTCATCAAGGTTGAGATCAAACGCGCAGCCGATATGTGTGTCGAAACCGCGGTCATTGGAACCGATGACGCCGACAGCCTGCTGGCGGGAGCACGCGGCCACGCAGCGGCGGCAGAGAATGCATTTGTTGTTGTCCCTTGTCATATGCATGGCGGAATCGTCGAAATCATAGCGCGGGTTCACACCTTCAAACGCCACCTCGTCGTCCACGCCGAACTGTTTGCAGAGCCTTTGAAGCTCGCAGTTGCCGCTGCGCACGCAGGAAAGGCACTTGCGGTCGTGGTTTGAAAGGATCAGTTCGAGCGTCATGCGGCGGGACTCGTGAACCTTGGGCGTATCGGTAAAGACTTCCATGCCCTCGGCTACAGGATAGGTACAGGCGGCCACAAGCGTGCGCGCGCCCTTCACCTCAACAACACAGATGCGGCATGCGCCGATCTGGTTGATCTGTTTAAGGTAGCACAGGGTGGGAATTTCGATTTTGGCCTGCTTGGCTGCTTCAAGGATTGTAAGCTCCTTGGAGACAGTAATCGGCCTGTTGTTAATTTTTATATTCACTGTTTCCATTACAGTTACCCTCCTCTACTGCTTCACGATGGCCGAGAAGCGGCATTTTTCGATACAAGCGCCGCACTTGATGCACTTGTCCTGATCAATGACATGGGTCTTTTTGACCGCGCCGGAGATGCAGTTTGTCGGGCAGACACGCGCGCAGGCGGTGCAGCCGGTGCATTTGTCCTCAAGAATGACGACGTTCATCAGGTCCTTGCACACATGGGACGGGCATTTTTTATCGCGCACATGCGCTTCGTACTCGTCGCGGAAGTAGCGCAGTGTGGAAAGCACCGGATTCGGGGCTGTCTGGCCGAGGCCGCACAAGGCGTTTTCCTTGATGTAATAGCACAGCTTCTCCATCTTGTCCAGATCCGCCATAGTGCCCTTGCCCGAGGTTACTTTCTCGAGCATCTCGTGCAGGCGCTTTGTCCCAATCCGGCAGGGCGTACACTTGCCGCAGCTCTCGTCGACCGTAAATTCAAGGAAGAATTTCGCGATGTCGACCATACAGCTGTCCTCGTCCATGACAATCAGTCCGCCCGAACCCATCATGGAGCCGATCGCAATCAGGTTGTCGTAGTCGATCTCGACATCCATTTTACTGGCGGGAATACAGCCGCCGGAAGGCCCGCCGGTCTGGGCGGCCTTAAACTTCTTGCCGTTCGGGATGCCGCCGCCGATTTCATCGATGATCTCACGCAGCGTCGTGCCCATCGGCACCTCGACAAGGCCCGTGTTGTTGATTTTTCCGCCGAGGGCGAAAACCTTTGTGCCCTTGGATCTTTCGGTACCGATCTTGTTGAACCAGTCCGCACCCAGCAAAATGATGCGCGGGATATTGGCGTAGGTCTCGACGTTATTCAGGATCGTGGGCTTGCCGAAAAGTCCCTTAACCGCCGGGAAGGGTGGGCGGGGGCGCGGCTCGCCGCGATTGCCCTCGATGGACGTGAGCAGCGCCGTCTCCTCGCCGCAGACAAACGCGCCCGCGCCGAGGCGCAGTTCCAGGTCAAAATCGAATCCCGACCCCATGATGTCTTTGCCCAAAAGGCCCATTTCGCGCGCCTGATCGACGGCGATTTGCAGACGGTGAACGGCGATGGGATATTCGGCGCGCACATACACAAAGCCCTGGTTGGAGCCAATCGCGTAACCGGCAATCGCCATGGCCTCGATGAGCGCGTGGGGATCGCCCTCCAAAACAGAGCGGTCCATAAACGCGCCCGGGTCGCCCTCGTCCGCGTTACAGCAGACATATTTCTGGCCCGCGGGCTGAGACGCCGCAAAGCTCCACTTAACGCCGGTCGGGAATCCGGCGCCGCCGCGGCCGCGCAAACCGGAGTTTTTGATTTCTTCGATAACGGATTCAGGCGTCATTTCCGTGAGGGCCTTGCCCAGCGCCTGATAGCCGTCGTAGGCTATGTATTCGTTTATGTCCTCGGGATCTATCACGCCGCAGTTGCGAAGCGCGATGCGCAGCTGTTTTTTGTAAAATCCGGTCTCATCCAGGGAGGTAATCTTGTCCTCCTGCACGGTCTCCTCGTAAACAAGGCGCGTGACAATCCGGCCCTTTAGCAAATGCTCCTCGACAATTTCGGGGATGTCGTCTACTTTAACCATGGAGTAGAACGTGCCCTCGGGGTAAACGATCATGATGGGCCCTAAAGCGCAAAGACCAAAACAGCCTGTTTTGACCACCTTGATCTCATTCGCAAGGCCCGCTTTGTCAATATGGCTTTCCAGCGCCGTAATGACCGCTTCGCTGCCCGACGAGGTACAGCCGGTGCCGCCGCAAACCAGTACATGTGAGCGTATCATTAATTTCTTCCTCCCTTTACTTACCGGATGTGCCGATGGTATATTCTTCGACAATCTGGCCGTTCATGAGATGCTGGTGGACAACCTTGATGGCCTTTTCCGCCGTCATCTTCACATAGGTTGTTTTCGGCCTGTCCGGTTCAAACACCTCGACAACCGGCTCATACTGGCAAATGCCGATACAGCCTGTCTGGCCCACCACAACATCCTGCAGCTTTTCTCTCGCCACTTCCTCCACGAAAGTGCTGAGCACAGGGCGCGCGCCGGCCGCTATCCCGCATGTCGCCATACCGACAACAACGCGGACGCCGTCTGTCTTGTCCTCGCGAATACCCATGTTAGCGCGGGCCTTGTCACGAATTGCCTGGAGCTCCGCCAGTGATTTCATTAGTAAACCTCCCTTTTTTTACCGGATTCAATGAGTGAAATGTTCTAAAAACCCCACTGGCCCGGCGCAGAAAAATATAAAAAATTAATTTTTAACAATTTGAATCGCATCACAACCCACATGATCAAAAACACAAAAAAACGCTTTATTTAAGCGAATCTTCCTGCTCGCGCAAATACGCCCGGATCCAGTCGGCCACATCCGGACTTGAAAGCGGCACGTCGCCGCCCAACACCTCCCTGAGTTCCCTTGTATCCAGTGTGTAAGCGCCGTCGTCCACAGAGCGCCTGTATATGAAATCCAAATCAGGATTGCATGTGACAAGCAGTAAAACGGTTTCGTTCATATCGCCCAACGGGGTCATATCAATGTGATCCGTATGGTAAACAGCCGTGACGGTCGTGCCCGTGCCGGGTTCGGATACAATAGAAAACGACCCGCCCGTCTGCTCGCTCGACATTTTGAAAAAAGGCACGCCGAGCCCGACTTTCCGGGTCGTGCGCGTGGTGTAAAAGGGATTCGTCACTTTCTCGACCTGTTCATCCGTCATACCGCTGCCGTCGTCCCTGATCACGATTTTCAGCAACTTTTGAACTGTGTCCTCCTCGGCCGTGATCTCGATCAGACGCGCGCCCGCCGTGATGGAATTTTGAGTGACGTCCATAACGTTCAGCGATAACTCCCTTATATCCTCACCCCCGACAAGCCATTTGAAAAATTCCGGCATATTACAGCGTTCACAGACCCGCGCACCGCTAAAAACAAACCGTTTTTCCAGGGTTGATCTGCCATATCCCGGCCCGCGCAATCCATAAAGACGCCATAATTACCACAATGTCAACATTATAACAAAATGCCGTTAAAAAATCTACAGATTACATAAATGTTGTCTATAGATAACATTAGTATTTTGTGGATAATTTCATGATTGTGCAATTTGGTAATTGTATGGCTTACCTATAATAATTTAATCATTTATTAAAATATAATGCAATTTGTCCAAACGGCTGGCGTTTTATACAAAAAAACGCGGTAAAAATTTAAATCAGGCGATAGTAAACATTCGGTTATCATGATATAATGAGATACAAATCAGTTATTTTTATATCAATCTGCGCCGCTTGATATCGTGATTCCATAAAAATACGGGGACTTTGAACGGCTGACGCGGCGAACACCTATCGGGAAAGGCGGATTTGTTTTTATGAAATTAAGGGAAGTTATAGAGGTGCTGAAAGCGGAGGTCATCAATGCCGACAACCTCGATCTTGAAATTGTGACGGCTTGCGGCAGCGATATGATGAGCGACGCGCTTGCGTTTGTCAAGGATCAGGCCATGCTGCTGACAGGCCTTGTAAATCCCCAGACAATCCGCACGGCGGAAATGCTGGATATCCACTGCATTGTCTTTGTGCGGGGGAAGATGCCTGGCGCCGACATGATTGAGCTTGCAAAGGACAGGGACATCGCCCTGCTTTCAACCGGCTACCGCATGTTTACGGCCTGCGGCCGGCTTTACGCCGCCGGGCTCGGCGGCGGTTGTGATGAGAATTAACTGTTTGTGTTTATTGAAACGACATGACTTTTTATACCCGCCGGAAATCAAGCGGCATAATCTGCAATAACTGAGAGAGGAAGCCTGTAACGGCAAGCAGGCTGTGAATACATATGACACCAATTACCAAGCGCTATGAAGTTTCGGGAGACGACTTCACGCACGCGGGTGAGGCTTCCGGCAAAGTGAAGACGCTTCTCAAACAAATTGGTTACCATCCCGACGCCATACGCCGCATCGCCATCGCCATGTATGAAGGTGAAATCAACATGGTCATCCACGCGAACGGTGGATTCGCCAATGTCGACATCTACCCCGACCGCGTCGAAATCCTGCTTGAAGACACGGGGCCGGGCATTGAGGATGTTGACAAAGCCATGGAGGAAGGCTATTCCACCGCGCCGGACGAAGTGCGGGCTTTGGGCTTCGGCGCCGGTATGGGGTTGCCCAATATAAAAAAATATACGGATGACATGCGCATCGAAAGCGCCGTCGGCGTTGGCACAAAGGTTTATATGACCATCAAGGGACAGTAGCCGGCACCACTCCCCGCATTATACAACGCCCTATATTCATAAGCAATAAGCAAGCTAAGAAGGTGAACCATTTTGGAGGAATTTTATCACAGCGTCACGCTGGACGAGGATAAATGCAAAGGATGCACGAACTGCATCAAGCGCTGCCCGACCCAGGCGATCCGGGTGCGGGACGGCAAGGCGCGCATTATTTCGGAGCGCTGCATCGATTGCGGGGAATGCATCCGCGTCTGCCCGCACCATGCCAAACGGGCGATTTACGACCCGCTCACCAAAATGGACGACTACGCCTACACCATCGCCTTGCCGGCCCCGACGCTTTACGGCCAGTTCAATAATTTATCCGATATCGACTATGTTTTGACCGGCCTTTTGGATATGGGCTTCGACAGCGTGTTCGAAGTCTCCAAAAGCGCCGAGATCATCTCGGACGCCACCCGGCGTCTCATCCGTCAGGGCGGCCTTAAGATGCCTGTCATCAGCACCGCTTGCCCGGCCATGGTGCGCCTGATCCGGGTGCGTTTTCCCGACCTGTGCGACAATGTCCTGCGGCTAATTTCCCCTATGCAGGCCGCCGCGCGGCAGGCCAAACGGGAGGCCATGGCCAGGACCGGACTCAAGAAAGAGGAAATCGGCGTCTTTTTTATATCCCCCTGTCCCGCCAAGGTCACGGATGTGCGCAGTCCCATCGGCATGGATGAATCCTGGGTGGACGGCGTACTCGCCATTTCGGATATTTATCCCCGGCTCCTCGAGAAAATGAACAAGATTGTGACGCCAAGGCCCGTCGCCGAAAGCGGCATTATCGGGGTGAGCTGGGCCAACAGCGGCGGCGAATCCTCCGCCTTGATACGGGAGCAGTATCTGGCCGCCGACGGCGTCGAGAACGTCATGGCTGTTCTGGAGCAGCTCGAGGACGCGCGCTTCGGCGAACTGGACTTCATCGAGCTCAACGCCTGCCCGGGCGGCTGCGTGGGCGGCGTGCTCACGGTGGAAAACCCTTACGTCGCTAAAGCCCGTATCCAGAAACTGCGCAAATACCTGCCCGTGTCGCTCAACCATATCGAGCAGGAGGACGACATGACGGAGCTGTGGTGGAATTGCAAGCTCGAATACGCGGGCGTTATGAAGCTCTCTGACGATTTAAACGAGGCCATGGACATGATGGCTGGCATTGAGCGCATCGTCAAAGTTCTGCCCGATCTGGACTGCGGTTCCTGTGGCGCGCCGTCCTGCCGGGCGCTGGCTGAGGATATTGTGACACAGAAGGCCCGCCTCAACGACTGTATCTTCATCCTGCGCGAGGAAGCCAGTTCGGCCGGTATCCCGGTCTCTTTCTACGGCAAGGAAGAGACCGGCGCCAAAGAAGAAACCTGACGGCCGGGCATACATATTCAGCCGCCATTCCTGTTGTTATCATCCTGTGAAAGGAAGTTCGCAATGACTGTCAAAGACATGGCCCAATCCCTTTCCCTCGCCAAACTGGCGGGAGAGGAAAACAACGACGTCGTAACAGGCTGCTACATCGGCGACCTACTCAGCTGGGTGATGGGGCGCGCGGGCGAAGGCAACGCCTGGATTACCGTAATGGGCAATATCAACGCTGTAGCTGTCGCAAAACTGGCGGAGCTGAGCTGTATCATCCTGTGCGAAGATGCGCATCTGGATGAGGACGCGCGGATTCAGGCCGATTCAAACGGCATCGCGATCTATGCGAGCGGCGAAACGGCCTATGCGCTGGCAGTTAAAATCGCCGCGCTTCTCGCGGGTTGATTGATTCATGACGCTGCGCTATGATTTTCATCTGCATTCCTGCCTGTCGCCTTGCGGCGACAACGACATGACGCCCTGTAACATCGTCAATATGGCAAAGCTGCTTGAGCTTGATATCATCGCCCTGACCGACCACAACACCACCGGAAACTGCCGGGCGGCCATGGCGGCGGGCGCCAAAATCGGCCTTGTGGTCGTACCCGGAATGGAGCTCTGCACCGCGGAGGAAATACACGCCGTCTGCCTCTTCCCCGATATTGACAGCGCCGAGCGCTTCGACGCCATGGTGCGCCCGGGCATACCGCCTATTAAAAACAAGCCCGACATTTT
>JAITVU010000228.1 GCA_031285645.1 Oscillospiraceae bacterium
AAAAGGATCAGCAATCAAGCGCAAAAACAAGAAAACATTACCTAAACAGAAAATTTGGCCGAAAACGGCTGAATTTAATTCGTTTTAGCTTTTTATCAAATATGATGACGACAGGAGAATGACAGACGGTTGTGATATATTAACCGTGCTTGGCATAAGAGCCTCAGACTTTAAAGAGATCATTTTAACGCCGCTTGATTATATAGTGCTTTTATATTATAATCTTTTAAGCATGAGGCCTTGCTTTTCATGTAAAACGGCGGCGAGGTCCGTACAATGACCGTTTACGGCGTATAAGGACTCGCCGGGTCCCTTATTTTTACGGCGTCGAACAAAACAAGCGCGATCACGTTGTCTGCATGACCGGGCGCGCATGGGGGATGCAATGGCCTTTACGTATAATCACACAAGAAAAGCGTGTTATCTCGCTTATATCTGTCAGGCGGTTATCAATAATTTAGCCCCCCTTCTCTTTATTATTTTCCAGGATTCAGACGGTCTTTCATATGAAAAACTCGGCGGCCTGATTTTGCTGAATTTTCTCACGCAGCTCGTTGTGGATATTGTCGCGGCGCGCTATGCGGATAAAATCGGTTACCGCACCGCAATGGTTGCCGCGCATATTCTCTGCGCGGCAGGTTTTCTTTTGCTTTCAGCCGCGCCCCTGATGCCGGTTTCGATGTTCGCGGGGCTTGGCATCGGCGTTGTGACGTTCGGGATCGGCGGCGGTTTGCTGGAGGTGCTTGTCAGCCCCATTATTGATTCCCTGCCCGCGCCGAGCGAACAAAAGGCCGCCGGTATGAGTCTGCTGCATTCCTTTTATTGCTGGGGCCAGGTGGCCGTGGTGGCGATTACGACAGTGCTCTTAGCGCTTATGGGCAACCGATCATGGCAGATCATTCCGCTTATATGGATGTTATTGCCGATCATCAATCTGTTTCTGTTTCTTAAAGTGCCGCTGGCGCCGCAGGAGCACGATAAAATAACAGGTGTGGGCCGCCTGTTCAGGATGCCTGTGTTTTGGGCGGCTATGGCGGTTATGGTGTGCGCGGGCGCGTCGGAACAGACAATTTCACAGTGGTCCTCCCTGTTTGCCGAACAGGGCCTCGGCCTTTCGAAGGTGTGGGGTGATTTGGCGGGGCCCTGCATGTTTGCGGTCCTCATGGGGCTTGGCCGGACATTCTACGGGATTTTCGGGGCGAAAATCAGGCTGATCCCCTTTATCGGCGTCTCAGCCGTTTTATGCGTCGCGTCATACCTGATAACGGCGCTGTCCGGCATTCCTGTTATCAGCCTTGTCGGCTGCGCGCTGTGCGGCCTTTCGGTGAGTATTATGTGGCCGGGCGCTTTCAGCCTCAGCGCCGCGCGCTTTCCCATGGGCGGAACGGCGATGTTCGGGATCCTCGCGATGTGCGGTGATCTTGGCTGCGCGTCGGGCCCGTGGCTGGCGGGGATTGTGGCGGATGCCACAACAGGGAGCGGCTTTTTTGCGTCAATCAACAATTTTTTGTTCGGCGGCGACGCACTGGGCCTTAAAATGGGAATTTTAGTGGGGACTTTGTTTCCCGTTATCATGCTGTGCTGCTTGCCGGTTTTGGGCAAAAACCCGGGCGGGGATATATGAAAGAGTCCGTACGGGAACGGTGAAGGAAATTTTTTGGAGTATTCATATAATCGCTCAAGAACACATGCGGGTATAATATGCAAATGAAAACATTTTTCGAGAATATATTTAAAAATATGCCGGTTCCGGTCATTGTTTGCGGCGCGTCGGCGCAGCATCCTGTTGTCTATATGAATACGGCGGCGAAAATTACGATTAACCCGCTGCTCTCAATCAGCGATATGACGGGCCGGGCAAAAGGGGATTATCTGGCGGATGTTTTGACTTTTAAGGACAGGGACACGCTGGATATTATTTTTCGCGCTTTGGCAGGCGTGGGCGCCGTGGCCGACTTTAAAGCCGATATCGCGGGCGCCGACAGCGGTTTTATCCCTGTGTCCGTCACGGCGTCGCGCGTGGTGACAGGGGAGGATGCCTATTATATCCTCTACCTATATACGGGGAAAGGGGCGGCGGAGGTTCGGATCGATGTGGACCGCATTGTGGCAAGCGTGTTTGACATGTCGTACAATATTGCCGACACGAACGAGGCGATTAACGCGATATTAGGCTACATCGGGAACTGCATCCATGTGAGCCGGGTTTATATTTTTGAGGACGCCTCCGATATCTACACAAAAAACACATACGAATGGTGCGCAAAGGATATTGAACCCGCCATCCAGGATCTCCAGAGCCTGAAAAAGGAAGATTATAACTACGATGTGATTATAAAAGAGGGCGTCTACATCACCGATGACATACGCAGCCTGCCCCCGGAGGACCGGGATATCCTCGCTATGCAGGGTATCAAGTCCCTGGCCATCATCGCGCTTCAGCACGCCGGTCCCGCCATTGGCTATGTCGGGTTCGACGACTGCGCCGAATACCGCGTATGGAGCGGGGAGGAGATTTCGCTTCTCAAAAAGATAGCGAGTATTCTCGTTTCGCTGATCGAACGCAGAAAGGCTGACGAAAAGGCGGCGCGCAGCCTTGATATTATGAAGACGATCTCTAATAATATCGACAGTATTGTTTATGTTAACGCCATTAAAAGCTATGATCTTATTTTTGTCAACGAGGCGCTGGCACAGTCCCTGGGAAAATCCAATGAGGCCCTGATCGGGCAGCCCTGCTGGAAAGTGCTGCAATTGGGACAGACGGGCCCCTGTAGTTTCTGCCCCATGAAAAAGATGCTCGACGCGGATGGCAATGTGGTCAACGAGAGTTACAGGTGGGAGTTCAAAAACACGGTGACGGACAAATGGTTTATGGTGAAGGACGCCATTATCAAGTGGATTGACGGCAGCGACGTTCACATAGAAACCGCGACCGAAATCACAAGTCAGAAGCAGTATGAGGAACAGCTTATGCAAGCCGCCTCCATCGATATGATGACGGGGGCGTACAACCGGGAATGGGGTTATAAAGTTATCGGTGAAGCGGTTGCTGCCATGCAGCACGACGATAT
>JAITVU010000231.1 GCA_031285645.1 Oscillospiraceae bacterium
ACGTGGCCCATGACGACCACAATCGGCGGGCGCGTGCTCAGGTTTTCATCCGTGTCGACCGCTTCGTCAAAGAGCCGTTCCTCAATGGTGACGACGACTTCCGGTGAAACCTTGGCGCCGATCTCCATCGCGACCATAGCGGCGGTGTCATAGTCGATGATTTCGCCGGCCGAGGCCATAACACCGAGGCCCATCAGCCTTTTAACAACCTCGGACGCCTGCACTTTAAGACGGGCGGCCAGTTCGCTCACGGCGATTTCTTCCGGTATGGTAATATCCAGCTTCTGACGGCGCTGACGCTCCATTTCCAGACGCTGCATTTTCTGCAGTTCCTTGTCCTTGCGGGACATAAAGGGCTTGCCGCGCTGCGCGCTGCGCTGATTGAGTTTTTGCTTGCGCACGCCCGTATCCTTCTTGGCCAAATTTGTGGGCGCGATGGTCTCGTAGCGCTCGTTGTATTTATCCAAATTAACTTTAACCGTGCGCATGTCGACATGCTGGGTATTCTCCGTCGCGGCGACAACCTGCGTGGGATTTTGCTGCGGCTGCGCCTGCGGCCTGTGCTGGACGACCTGGCGCGGCTGCTCGGCGCGGGAACGCTGCTGTTGCTGCGGTCTCGGCCGTCCCTGATTCTGGTTGGCGGCCGGCCGGTTTTGGCCCTGGCCCTGAGGTCTTTGTTGAGCCGCGGGCTGCCGCTGGGCGGCCTGAGGCGGGCGCTGCTGACCCTGCTGGGCAGCCGGTCGCGCCTGTTGCGCGGGCTGTGCCGAAGCGGGTTGCCGCTGCTGTGGCGCTTTTAAAGGCTGTTGGGTCGGCTGCTTGACCTGCTTGGGCGCGCGCGCGGCCTGAGCGGCCTTTTCGGCTTCCTGCGCTTTCGCGATTTTCAGGGCCTTTGCGGCAGCCTCCTCTTTTTTCTTTTGAGCGTCCGCAAAATACGTGTCAAAGCTGTCAACGGCGTTTTTGCTGGTATAGTGCTCGAAAATAACGCTGAGTTCATTGGGTTCCAGCGCCGTCATATGCTTTTTCGTATCGCTAAAATACTGGCCCAAAAGCTCGATAATTTCCTTGCTCGGCACACCGAGATCCTTCGCGACCTCGTGCACGCGGTATTTTTCCATCATATAAGCTGTTCCTCCTCATTCAAGCGAACCGCAGCCATGGACACGGCTCTGGCCAGTCCGGCGTCGGATACGGCGAGCACGCCGACCCTGCGCCCCAGCCAATGTGATATTTCGTCCATTGTCACCGGCGCTGCGATATGATCAATCAAATGTTTTTCTGTGATGTACTGGATTTCTTTCTCTGTCTTTGGGGACAGATCGGCGGCGGTCACAACTAAAAAGGCTTTCCCGGCTTTTATATCGTCGGATACCGCCTCGAATCCGGCGACGAGTTTGCCTGCTTTTTTACACAGGCCAAGCGATGAGAGCAGTTTATTAACCACTTTTTTCCAATTCCTCCTCTAAACGCCTGTAAATGTCATCGGGTATCTGCGAGGAAAAGGCGCGCTCCAGCCGCTTGGCCTTCCTGGCCTTTTTCAGGCATTCCGGGTTGTTGCAGAGATAAGCCCCGCGCCCGGACTTTTTGCCGGTCGCGTCGATGGAGATATCCCCCTCCGGGCTCTTCACAACGCGCACAAGTTCTTTTTTAGTCCTGTGTTCCCCACAGCCTGAGCACATACGCATCGGTATTTTTCTCGTTTTCATACCCACCACCCTTTGCGTTCATTTTCCTTTTAATAGCCGGCGCCCCTGCTTGAGCCGGGTGCGGGCGTCCGCCGGAAACATATCTGACAGCGAAGCCGTAAGACCGCGCATTGCGGTTGATTAAAGACGGTAAAGCGCATAAAAACGCCGCCGGGCGGGCCGTACAGGGTTCAGTCGGCGCTTACCGTGAAATATTGCGATCGCCGCCTTGGTTAATGATGATTAACCTTCCTCGCCGAAGAACCCGCTTTCCGGGCGGATATCGATCTTCCAGCCTGTCAGGCGCGCGGCGAGCCGGGCGTTCTGGCCCTTGTTGCCGATCGCAAGGGAAAGCTGCTGGTCCGGCACCGTTACTTTACAGCTCCTGGACTCCTCGGACTCTATTTCAACGCCAAGCACCTGCGCGGGCGAGAGCGCCTCCGCGATGAATTCGCTGGGGTCCTCGGAATATTTAACCACGTCGATTTTCTCCCCGCCGAGCTCATCCACGATATCGCCGACGCGCGCCCCCTTGGGCCCGATACACGCGCCCTGGGCGTCCACGTTTTCGTCCTTGGACCACACGGCGATTTTGGTGCGCGAGCCCGCTTCGCGGGCGATGGACTTAATTTCAACGGTGCCGTCGTATATTTCGGGCACCTGCATTTCAAAAAGGCGTTTGACAAGGCCCGGATGCGTGCGTGAGATCATCAGGCGCGGGCCCTTTTCGCCCGCCATCACGTCCACGACGTAAACCCTGATGCGCTCGCCCTCCCTGAATGTTTCACCGGGCAACTGCTCGCTTTTTGGCAAAATGGCCTCGGATTTGCCCATTTCAATAGTGACGTTGCCTTTGCGTTCATCCACGCGCAGGACGGTGGCCGACACGATGTCCTGCTGGCGGCTCTGATACTCGTGCAGCAGCTGGTCGCGCTCGCCTTCCCGGATGCCCTGGCGGATGACATGCTTGGCGGCCTGGGCCGCGATGCGCCCAAACTGTTTTGTCTCCATGGGGATTTCCACAATGCTGTCGATAGTGGCTTTGGAATCTATTTTCCGGGCCTGCTCGAGCATGATTTCATTGGCCGGGTCCTCTACGACGTCAACGACCCTTTTGCGAAACGCGACGTAAAAACGCCCGGTTTCGGGGTCGATATCCACAATGCTTTCCTCTGTGCCCTCCGCGTCCCTTTTAACGGCGATTGAGATGGCGTTCTTGATTTTTTCAGTCAGATATTCCATTGGTATGCCTTTTTCTTTTTCAAGCAGCGCCAGGGCTTCGAAAAATTCGGTGTTCATCCCTTTAGTCCTCCAGTTTCAAAATCGGCATACAGTCTGATATAGGCCGATTCTTTTTTAGCGAATGTCATTTCGATCTCGTCATCCAGCAGGATGGTGACGGTCTCTCCCTCGACACGGCTCAGCACGCCGACAAAATCGCGCACGCCCTCCACAGGGCGAATCAGGCGCACGGTGACGGGTTCCCCCATGCAGCGCTCGAAGTGCCAGCTTTGTGTGAGCGCGCGCTCAAT